>CAYNIH010000291.1:0-2980 GCA_964397115.1 uncultured Roseivirgaceae bacterium
AAATATGAAGGACGGCCCGACTTTGAGGCGTACAAAGCCAGTACGCCAGTTTTTTTTCCCTGTAAGTTATTTCTGCGAAAACCGTAACGGGAATCAGTGGAACCAGTTCACTTGCGAATGCTGCTTGTTTGAATATTCACAAACACCTCACTGATGAGGTCGCCAATCTGTTCTGTGGTGGCATACTCTAATCCTAAAAATGCAGCAGCTGTCTTTGCCAGTTGCTTTTGATAGTATTGATTTTCCAATTTTACTTCGCCAGTAGCCGGGGTATCCGGACCGATCACACCAAACCAGATTTGACTTGACCCAAAGGCTAACCGCCCATGCCTTTTCCAGTTCTTGTTGCTGTTCTGGCCCCGCCCATGATCAGTAGTTAGTAACAAAGTCGTTTTATCCCGGTATTGTTTGTCGGATTGAATCCATTCCCACAAACGGCCAATCATGGCATCGGCCTGATGAGCTGCCTCAAGGTACTGATCGTAGCGGCCAAGGTGCCCGAACGCATCCGTTTCGTCCAGTCCGATGTACAACACCCGCGGTCTGTTCTTTTTCAGGTATTCAAATGCATAGTAAAATGTGAATACATCTTTTCGCTGGCCACGCGGATTAATCAGCGAGCGGAGATCATTCAATAGGATTTCTGTCTGCGTCAACGAATCGGATTCCGCAAACCGTTTTCCGCAATTGGCATAAATGCCAGCCTGATCGGCTCGAAGAATTTGGTGAACTGTTCCCCACGTGGCAAATGCGGCCACTTTGCCGTTGAATTCAGGTATTGCATTGATAAACTCCAGCACATTGCTGTTCGGATTTACCACCGGGTCGTTCGAACGGATACTCCGGTCAACAAATCCGGTGAACAACTCGCTGTACCCCGGGTAAGAAAACCAATGCGGGTTGGCACAGTTAACAAAATTCCGGTACTCCCGGTTTCCGTAAAGCTGGCCCAGCTGTCCGATTACAGACCAAAAGAAGGGCATTAAGGCCTCCCGCCTGGCCGTAGCGGTGGCGTGCCAATACAATTCTTTTACCGATTTATCGGGAGTAAAGGTATCGTTATTGATCAGAAGGGAGTCAGCACCGGAGAATAATTCCTGCCAACGGAAACCATCCAATGTAACAATAATAAGGTTTTCAGATTGTCCATGTTGCGCCCTGCACGTCCCATTCAGGAGGAGCACCAGAAATAGCGTAGCTGCTTTCATGGTCTTCAAGGTTATTGAATCAGTTATCTTAATCGTGACCTCCGGTAGATCATTCCGTTAAAAAATGATAACTAACATGAATAAAAAATGAACGGATGGGCCGTAACAAATGCTTAAACGGTAGGAATAAATTACAATTCATTCATGCGTGCAACACATTACTAACACAAAGTTTATAAACTGAAAACACTGATTACGATTTTAATTCGGTACTTCAACGTGTATTTTTAATCATACCCGTTTAGAATGGCCAGGAGAGATGTGAAACTTTTTTTATCAGGTCATTTTCAGGATCCAGGTAGCTTAATTGCTTATGCTTCTTGTAATTAAGCTAATCGCGCTACTGTCTGCATCACCCGATTCGTTATCAATTCCTGCCGCTACTGACTCCCTCGCTGAAAAAGGGAAAGAAATTTATGTTCTTCAGCGCATTACCGTGCGCGGCAACCACATTACGAAAGAGCGGATTATTCTACGGGAACTGTCCTTTCAACCAGGGGATACCCTGCCTCTTGAAGAAATTCAGGCGGCCATACCCGGGGAGGAAAAGAAACTCATCAATACGCGATTATTCAACTCCGCCAAAATTGAAGTTCACTCGAATCAGAATGAACTTGAATTAGTTATTACCGTTCACGAGCGCTGGTACACCTTTCCGACCCCGATTTTTGAACTCTCTGACAGGAACCTGAATGAGTGGTGGGAGACGTACCATCACGACCTTTCCCGCGTGAATTACGGGGTAAAGGTGATTAACACCAACATGCGGGGCAGGGGCGAGAAGCTCGGCCTTTGGCTGCAATTCGGCTTTCAGCGGGAAATGGATATCAAATACAGGTTTCCATCGTTTGACAAAAGGCAACTTCAGGGATTAAGTTTGGAATACAGTTTTTCGGAATCTAAAAACCTGGCCTATCGAACCAATAATCATCAACTGGTTTATCATGGATCGAGTAACGTATTAAAAACAACAAAAGCCTACGCTGCCTCTTACTCTTACCGGAAATCATTTTATAATCAGCACCAGGCGAGTGTACAGTATTCGAGTAGTGATGTGAGTGACTCGATTGTGGGTTTTAACCCAGAATATTTCGGAGCGGGCCGGACCAGACAACAATATGTGTCCATCGGCTATTCGTTCAGCGCTGATCACCGCGATTATGTAGGCTATCCCTTACGGGGATATTGGTTTACCGCTGGATTTTCGCAGTATGGTTTCGGCAAGGAGAGCGATTTCAGGAAATCTGAACTTAATTTTTCTTTTGCCACCTATTGGCCATTACGCCATAATTTCTATTTGTCGAATTATACAACCGGGTATGTGAGCACCCAGAAGAAAATACCCTACTCGAATTACGAAACGATTGGTTACCAGAATGAAATCATCAGGGGATTTGAGGTCTATGTTATTGAAGGTCCTGCCTCACTGGTGAATAAAATGACGCTTAAAAAGCAACTGCTTTCCAGGATCTACCACCTCAACATGCCCGTTGATCAGTTTAACTATTTTCCGATAGCTATCTATCTGAAATCATTTTTTGATATGGGTGTGGTGCGCAATTACCCGGGCTACCGGGTAAATACCCTGCTGACAAACAAACCCTTATGGAGTGTCGGGGGCGGGGTGGACATTGTTGGGTTTTATGATATCGTGCTGCGGCTTGAGTATTCGTATCTTAGCACCGGACGACAGGGTTTTGGAGTAAATCTCTCGAAAGAGTTTTGACAACTGATTCAAGTTGCTCATTCAGAAAATAATGCCGTTAATCAAC
>CAYNIH010000292.1:0-2976 GCA_964397115.1 uncultured Roseivirgaceae bacterium
CAATCATTATTCCATCGCGCACGGTTAACAAAACATGTTCAACCCGTTCATCCTGTAAAATCTTCCGGTTAAACTCCTGAATCGCTTTTGTGTCCTTGTCGGGTTTTGCGTCAAGCACTTTTCCGCTCCATAACACATTATCGGCCAGGATATACCCTCCTAAAGGTACGAGATTAAAGACGAAATCGTAATAGCGCGCATAATTTTCTTTATCCGCATCAATAAAAACCAGGTCAAACGGTCCTTGCAGGGTTGGAAGGATTTCCAGCGCATGGCCGATACGGTAATCAATTTTATGTTCCATGCCAGCCATACGAAAATAACTCCTTACCCGGTCTTCCAGTTCTTCGTTATTATCGATGGTAACCAGCGTTCCGCTATCCTGCAGTCCTTCGGCAAGGCACAGGGCGGAGTACCCGGTATAAGTTCCGATTTCCAGAATACTTTGGGGCTTAACCATATGGCTAATCATCGAGAGCACCCTGCCCTGCAAATGGCCCGACAGCATGCGCGGCATCAGCACCTGTGCCTGGGTATCGCGGTTTATTTGTTTCAATAACGAGCTTTCTGGCGAGGTGTGCGCTTCGGCATAACGGCTTAGGGAAGGATCAATGATTTCCATGTAGTACGGTTAGCCCGATAAAAATACCACGTTTACCCTTTCCGTTCCAACTGCGAACAGAAATGCCCGCCTTCGGGCAGCCGGTTGGAATGAATCAGCCTTTTTCACTAATATTTCAATTCATTCACTGGCACTTCAATTGTAACTAAAAACCTGCTATGAAAACTCATAACGTACGAACCTGTTTTACAATTACCTACACCGATGAACAATTTAACCGGGCCAGGGCTTATGTGGAAGATATGAAGCGGCACCCAAACCGGGTATTCTGGAAAGGCAAGGAAGGAAAAACTGACGAGGAGTTAATCATTGAACAGATTACCCACCGCATTCTTTCGGGCTTTTACCATGACGATCCGTTAAATGCGGGCCGGCACATCATCCGGATGGACAGCATGAGCATGACTTAAGTGATGCTCATAGCGTGGAATAACTTCCGCGCGCCAGCCAGATTTCGCGTAAATCGTTCAAGGCAATCAGATAGGGTTGGTACAACGTGTTATCAGACACCAGCAACAGTTTATCAGGCCGGTCATCCAAAAAAAAGATTCGCTTAAAAACGATGCCTTCACTTTGCGTAACGAGTATATAGGCCTTGCCGCTTTTTAGCTGGGCAACTTTTTCAATGTACTCGCCAAATACAATGCTTCCGGAAGCGATCGGTAACATGGAGTCTCCTTTTATTTCGAAGGCGCGAAAGGTGCGGTTTTGCGGCAGCACCGGCAAGTGAATTTTCGGAAGTTCGCTGATATATTCCGGATCCTGGTACCCGTTCAGGTAACCGGCTGCCGCTTTTTGCAAAACGAGTTCTACATTTTCCTTACCGGTGCGATCAACTGTAATGGCCAACACTCCGCCAGATGACGAAGGTTGTTTAAGCTGGCTTCCTGGTTTGCTTAAATCGGTACTGGCCAGGTCATCAAGGCTTACCTGAAACAGGGCGGCCAGTTTCTGTAAGGCGGGCAGCGGAGGCAATGCCCGGCCTTCTTCATATGCTCCAATTACAGGCTGGTTCAGTTTCAGTTTTTCCGCCAACTGTTTTTGCGTGAGCCCCTGCCGGCTCCGTAAAAACTTCAGGTTTTTGCTGATTAACGGCATTGCCCAAAGTAATACTAAATATTTTAGTTAAACAATACTATATTACTAATTTATTTAGTTTAATATAGCGGCATGGACCGCAACATTATTCACCTTGATCTGGATGCCTTTTTCGTAGCTGTAGAGCGTCAGCGTAACCCGAAACTGGTTGGCAAACCCCTGATCATTGGCGGACAAAGTCGCAGGGGTGTGGTGGCGGCCTGCAGTTACGAAACCCGGCAGTTCGGGGTGCACTCAGCCATGCCCATGTACCTGGCCTTGCAATTATGCCCCGATGCTGTGGTCATCTCCGGTGACGTGGAGGCCTACAGCCGGGCCTCACACCTGGTAACCGAAGTCATTGCCGAAGAAGCCCCGCTGTTCGAAAAATCGTCCATTGATGAATTCTATATTGATGCCAGCGGCATGGATAAATACTTTGGGGCATTTTCCTGGGCGCTGGAGTTGCAAAAGAAAATAATAAAGGAGAGCGGACTGCCCATCTCGCTGGGCATGTCGGTAAACAAACTGGTTTCGAAGGTGGCCACCGGTGAGTTTAAGCCCAATGCCCAAAAGCACATTCCGGCCGGCACGGAAAAAGATTTTCTTGCTCCGCTGGCCGTTGAAAAAATCCCGATGATCGGCAAGCAAACTGCATCCTTCCTGTACGATATGGGGGTGCGCAAGGTGGCTACCCTGCGCGAAATGCCGCTGAAATTCCTGGTGAGTGCGTTTGGTAAAAACGGCATTGCCCTGTGGAACAAAGCCCACGGCATTGATAACAGTCCGGTGGTGCCATACAGCGAGCAAAAATCCATTTCTACGGAATGCACCTTTGAAGAAGACACCATTGATGTGAAGCGGCTGAAATCCACTCTCATTGCCATGGTGGAAAAAGTTGCCTTTACGCTGCGCGAGCAGAAAAAACTTACCTCGTGCATCACGGTAAAAATCCGGTATTCCAATTTCGATACAGAAACCAAACAGGTACAGGTTCCTTACACGTCATCCGACCATGTTATTCTTCGCATTGTTCAGGAGTTATTCGACAAACTCTACCACCGCAGGATGCTCATCCGGCTGGTGGGCGTGCGGTTAAGCGGGCTGGTATACGGCAACCACCAGATAAGCCTGTTTGACGATGCGGCCGAAACCATTAACCTGTATGAAGCGATCGATACGATTAAACACCGGCACGGAGTGGATAAACTGGTGCGCGCCACCACCCTGGGCGTAAGCCGCAGGGTGCGCATGGAAATGAATATGTTTAAGGGAAA
>CAYNIH010000293.1:0-2969 GCA_964397115.1 uncultured Roseivirgaceae bacterium
AGAAGTGCGCACGCATTTTAAAAAGATGACGTTTAACACGATTATACCGCGGAATGTGAAACTGAGCGAATCGCCCAGTTTCGGCATCCCGGTAATCGTTCATGATGCCGAAAGCAAGGGCGCCATCAGCTACCTGAACCTGGCGCACGAAATCCTGAATAAAAACGGTTTATCGAAATGACCAAGAAAAAAGCCTTAGGCCGCGGACTCAACGCCCTGCTCAGCGACAGCAATGTGGATGAGCGGCTGGAAACCGATGTTCCGGTGGCGCACACCACCCCTGCCGGGGGCATACTTGACATTCCGGTAGAGCAGATCGAAGTAAACCCCTTTCAACCCCGCTCGCATTTCGATGAAGATGCCTTGAACGAACTGGCCGACTCAATAAAAGTACACGGCATCATCCAACCCATCACCGTACGCAGGCTGGCCCAAAACCAATACCAGCTTATTTCGGGTGAACGAAGGCTGCAGGCATCCAAACGGGCCGGGATTAAAACCATACCGGCCTATGTGCGGCTGGCCGATGACCAGCAGATGCTGGAGATGTCGCTGATCGAAAACATCCAGCGCGAAAACCTTAATGCCATTGAAATTGCCCTGAGTTACCAGCGCCTGATCTCGGAGTGCAACCTGAAACAGGAAGAACTGGGCGACCGCGTAGGAAAAAACCGGGCTACCGTTACCAACTACCTGCGCCTGCTAAAATTGCCGCCCGATATTCAGATCGCGGTACGCGACAACAAGATCAGTATGGGCCATGCACGGGCCATCATTAACGTTGAGAATCCCGCCACCCAGCTATTTATCTTCAATAAAATCATGGCCGATGATCTTTCCGTACGAAAGGTAGAAGAACTAGTACGGGAGATGGCCTCAAAAAAGCAGGTGAAAACGGAAGTTCCCCCAACCTCCGCTGCCAATCGCGAATTGGCTCAACTTCAATCGCGCCTCTCCTCCCACTTTGGCACCCGGGTTGCTGTAAAGAGCGATGGCAAAAAAGGCGAAATAAAAATCCCCTTCCTGTCGATTGAAGACCTTAACCGGATTTTGGATATTCTTAAAATCCAGTGAAGGCAAAAAAGCCTGTGTTACTAAATGAAAGGAATATCCGTGGTTTGCTTCCTCTTCCTGGCCTCAGGCACCTTCGCCCAGGACAACGATTCGGTGCGTGTAGTCATGCCTTCAAAAGATACGGTGCTGCTGAAATCATACGCCAACCGGTACAATCCCCGTAAAGCACTTTTGTATGCCGCAGTTTTACCTGGGGCCGGACAGATCTACACAAAAAAATACTGGAAGCTGCCCCTGGTGTATGGCGGCCTCTTTGCAACAGGTTATGCCATCAATTTTTACCAGGAAGGTTACCAGAAGTACAAAGGTGAATTATTCAGGATATTGGAAACCGGTGATCCGCTCAGTCCAAGCGGATTTACCGAAAGCCAGTTACGAACGATTGTAGACCGCTACAGGCGGGAACGCGATTTTATGATCATCATCATGGCCGGAGTTTACCTTCTGCAAATGGTGGATGCCCACGTGGATGCCCACCTCAAAGAATTTGACCTTAACCCCACCCTTCAGGTGAGCTTTCGGCCAACGGCAGAAACCCGCACGGGCACAGGCACTACCGCAGGATTGTCGCTGGTTATCCGGTTTTGACTTTTGGAGGATGGCTGAAGATGTGATTACTTGCATACGTATCGAAGCCACTTTTCAATCACCCGAATGAACATCCTTCTGCTCGGCTACGGCAAAATGGGCAAAGCTGTTGAACAGGTAGCCCTTAACCGGGGACACCACATTGCCGGCCGCATTACGTCACGCAACCGGCATAACCTGAGCCGCGATTCGGCTGATGTGGCCATTGAATTTTCCAGCCCGGAAGCTGCCGTTGAAAACATTACCTGGTGCCTGCAGAACAATCTTCCGGTAGTGTGCGGCACCACCGGATGGCTCGGAAAGATAGCGGTTATCGAAAAAATGACTCGCGATTGTAATGGCAGTTTTTTCTACGCGTCTAACTTCAGCGTAGGAGTAAATATTTTTTTTAAGGTGAATGAATACCTTGCTCGCCTCGTTGCCGGCAACAGCACCTACCAAGCACACATTGAAGAAACACACCATACCGAAAAGAAAGACGCACCAAGCGGAACGGCCATTACTCTTGCTGAAGAAATATTGAAACACCACAACAGCAAAACCCGGTGGGTGAATCACCCTACGGCAAACCCTGCAGAGCTTGTTATCCGGTCCTATCGGATCCCCAACATACCCGGAACTCATGTCGTGCGGTACGAATCAGCACTTGATACCCTCGAAATTAAACATATTGCGAATTCGCGCGAAGGCTTTGCCATGGGGGCTGTGGCAGTGGCCGAGTGGCTGCCTAGCAAGAAAGGCGTGTTTACCATGGACGACTTTTTACAATTATAGATTATCGTTTTATTTGCAACTTTTTAACTTAAACCAGCGTGAACGCAATACTGATAACCTTTCTGATCATCCGCCTTGGTGTAACCATCGGGTACTGGAAACTTTTTGAAAAAGCCGGCATTGAAGGATGGAAGGCTGTTATCCCATTCTATTCTGAATACCTGCTGATGCACGACATTGTCGGAAAGCCAAAACTTTGGTTCATCTACCTGTTGATTCCGGTGGTTAACATTTTTGCCTATTATGTTATTATTTTTGACACCCTCCGTTGTTTCGGCAAGCCTTCGCTTTGGAGTCAGATCCTCATCATCTTCACGGGCTTCTTCTACCTGATCTGGCTGGGTGTTGACAACAAGGTAAAGTACTTGGGCAAACTGAACGATTTGCCCGAGATAAAAAAATCCGCCCTTGCCGAGTGGTCAGAAGCCATCGCGTTTGCTGTTATCGCAGCCACGCTCATTCGTTTTCTGATCATGGAAGCCTACACCATTCCCACCCCTTCGATGGAAAAATCACTGCTGGTGGGTGACTTT
>CAYNIH010000294.1:0-2969 GCA_964397115.1 uncultured Roseivirgaceae bacterium
GTACGGTTTACGGGGTACGGGGTTCGGGTTATTTCCAGATTTCAAATTAAAAAAAAAGAGCAACACATGAAGATATTCAATAATCCATCGCGAAATACCTGGGAGCAGCTTTGCGAAAGGCCGCCACTTCAACTGGAATTTCTGGAAAGTTCGGTTAAAAACATTTTAGCCCGGGTTAAAGAATCAGGCGATTGCGCAGTAAAAGAATTTACCCGTCAGTTCGATCACGTTGAAATGGAAACTACTGGAGTAACCCAAAATGAAATGGAGTATGCTGCAACGGCACTCGATGCAAAGCTTAAAAAAGCAATGGAGACTGCCGCTTCCAATATCGAAACATTTCACCAGGTGCAACTCCGTAATGTTGAAATAACACAAACTATGCCCGGTGTGCAATGCTGGCGAAAAGGAGTAGCCATTGAAAAAGTGGGCATTTACATTCCCGGAGGCACTGCGCCCCTGTTCTCCACCGTGTTGATGCTCGCTATACCGGCCAGAATAGCTGGTTGCAAAGAGGTAATTCTTTGCTCCCCACCAGATAAGCAGGGAACTATTCATCCGGCCATTTTATATGCCGCAAGATTAACAGGGGTGACAAAAATCTTCAAAGTCGGGGGAGCGCAAGCCATTGCCGCGCTGGCGTATGGAACTGAAAGCATACCTAACGTGTATAAAATTTTCGGCCCGGGTAACCATTACGTGACGAAAGCCAAACAACTTGTCAGTCAGCAGGGCGTTGCCATTGATATGCCGGCTGGTCCGAGTGAAGTGCTGGTCTGGGCCGATGAATCGGCCACTCCGGCATTTGTGGCTGCCGACCTGTTATCGCAGGCCGAGCATGGCACCGACAGCCAGGTAATGCTGGTAGTAAACAAGGCCGCAGTAGCCGAAAAAATTATGCAAGAAATTGCCAATCAATTAACTGACTTGCCCCGCAAAGAAATTGCTGAGCAGACTTTAAAAAACAGTCGTGCAGTTGTTTTTGAAAATGAAGCCGAAGCGCTCGGCTTTGTGAACACTTATGCAGCCGAGCACCTGATTATCAACAACAAAAATGCAGAGGCGCTCGCAGGCAAAATTATTAATGCTGGTTCCGTTTTCATCGGCAACTTTACACCCGAAGCTGCCGGTGACTATGCCTCAGGAACAAACCACACCCTGCCCACCAACGGGTATGCCGCGGCTTATGCCGGTGTTTCGGTTGAGAGTTTTTTGAAATACATCACCTTTCAGAAAATTACCGAAACCGGACTCCAGAAGGTTGGTCCGGTGGTTGAAGTATTGGCCGAGGCAGAAGGACTCATGGCGCATAAACGGGCCATCTCCATCAGGCTCCAGGCTCTGCAACCCGTAACCCAAAACCCGTAACCCGCACCATGACCATCCAATCGTTACTACGAGAAAACATAAAACAACTCAAACCCTACACCACCGCACGGGATGAGTTTCAGGGAATAGCCCAGGTATACCTGGACGCCAATGAAAATCCCTTTCAAAGCGAATACAACCGCTACCCTGACCCACACCAGAAAAAATTAAAAGAGATAATCAGCCGGCTTAAAAATACGCCTCCGGAAAGGATATTCCTCGGCAATGGTAGCGATGAAGCCATTGACCTGATCATCCGTGCATTTTGCGCACCGGGAAAAGACAGCATTTTAATTACTGAACCCACGTATGGAATGTATGCTGTTTGCGCAGGCATAAATGCCGTTGGCCTTAAACAAGCAATCCTTGACCATAATTTTGATGTGGATCTAACCGCAGTAAACAGGCTGATGGATGAATCGGTTAAAATTATATTTCTCTGCTCACCGAACAATCCAACGGGTAACCTGGTTTCTAAAGACCGTGTGCTGCAACTAATTACAACATTCAAGGGTATAGTGGTCGTTGATGAAGCCTATATTGATTTCGCCAACGATGAGGGATATCTTCCCTCGCTAACCCGCTACCCTAACCTTATCATCCTTCAAACCTTCTCCAAAGCATGGGGGCTAGCCGGCCTGCGGCTGGGGATGGCCTTTGCCCATGAAGAGATCATTTCGGTGCTCACCAAAATCAAATACCCATACAACATTAACACGGTTACCCAGCAGGTAGCACTGAAAAAACTTTCAGAGGTTGGGGAGCGCGATAAACAGGTGGCGATCATCCTTCAGCAACGCCTTTTGCTGCAACAAAACCTGGCTGCACTACCTTGTGTCCAGCGGGTTTATCCTTCCGATGCCAACTTTATTCTGGTAAAAATGACCCAAGCGCGGAAAATTTATAATCAGTTAATCACTCACAACATAATCGTGCGCGACCGGTCATCGGTAGTATTATGTGAAGATTGTTTGCGTATTACGGTAGGCACACCGGAAGAAAATACAAAACTTATTGAAACTCTGAAGACCCTATGAAGCAGATTTTATTTCTTGATCGGGATGGAACACTCATCATCGAGCCGCCCGATGAACAAATTGATAGTCTTGAGAAACTGGAATTTTACCCTGGCATCATCCAATGGCTAAGCCGGTTGGTTGCCGAAACCGATTACCAACTGGTAATGGTTACCAACCAGGATGGATTGGGTACTGATAAATTTCCGGAAGAAACCTTCTGGCCCGCACACGAAAAAATGCTGAAGACCTTTGCCGGTGAGAACATCCTCTTTTCAAAAATTTTTATTGACCGCTCCTTTCCGCACGAGAATAAACCTACCCGCAAACCCGGAACCGGCATGCTTACCGAGTACCTTGACGGATCGGTTGATTTGGCCAATTCCTTTGTCATTGGCGACCGCCTCACCGATGTGGAGTTGGCAAATAACCTTGGCTGCAAGGCCATCCTGCTTAACAACGGTTCACTTTCAGAAAAACTAAGAACATCCGGGCTGGTCGAAACATGTCGCCTGGTAACCACGAACTGGCACACCATTTATCAATTCCTCACAAAGAATCCACGAATAAGCCGTGTACACCGGA
>CAYNIH010000295.1:0-439 GCA_964397115.1 uncultured Roseivirgaceae bacterium
TTGTGGGCGGCATTGTGGTGCGACAGGAAGCGGTTTAGTTTCTCAAAGCCGTTGTTATTGCGCGCCAGGATGATGTATAGCGGCTCATGGTCGGTTTCTTTGTTCCTGAACTCCACTCCAACGGCTATATCAAGTTCATTTTTAATCCGCAACATTTCGATGTATGAAGCCACGTTGTTGATTTCGGTGAGCGCCAGTTTTTTTACACCGCACCGGTGCGCCTCATCAAGAAGTTGCTGTACAGAAAGCGTTCCGTACTTAAAGCTGAAAGCAGTATGGCAATTGAGGTACATGCAGAACAAACCACGTGACTCCGAAGGTACAGCCAACCCTTGAAACATCAGCCGCCCTAAAAACGCCTTGTCAGGGATTGTCAGTTTTTTTCTTCAGTTGGAATAATGAAAATTTAACATAGAAAAACACGGCAGCGAAAACTTAT
>CAYNIH010000295.1:449-2964 GCA_964397115.1 uncultured Roseivirgaceae bacterium
TTATCTGTAATTTTTCAACATGGCCCGTATTTCCGAGACCGACCTTATCC
Organism: uncultured Roseivirgaceae bacterium; assembly: GCA_964397115.1. Classification (GTDB taxonomy): domain Bacteria; phylum Bacteroidota; class Bacteroidia; order Cytophagales; family Cyclobacteriaceae; genus UBA2336. Next base: position 500 of record CAYNIH010000295.1, read on the forward strand.
TCAACCCCGATGGTAGTGTGTACCACCTCAGCCTGCTCCCTAAACATATTGCTGATACGGTCATTGCCGTTGGCGATCCCGGCCGGGTGTACAAGGTGAGCCGCTTTTTCGATGACGTGGAGTTTGAGATGAATAAGCGGGAGTTCATCACGCACACCGGGCGCTTCAACGGTAAAAAAATTACAGTAATCAGCACCGGCATCGGCACCGATAACGTTGAGATTTTTATGACCGAGTTGGATGCCCTGGTGAATATTGATTTGAAAACAAGGGAACTGAAAAGCCGAAGAAAAAAACTGAAAATCATCCGCATCGGCACTTCAGGCGCCTTGCAGGAAGATATCCCTGTGGGCACACACCTGGTTTCACAATATGGCGTGGGGCTGGATAACCTGATGAATTTCTATCCCCTGCCGATGGATACATTCGAGAAACGAATCGGAAAAGACATCAGGCGGCAAACGGGCTTACCGTTTACACCGTATGTGGTGCGCGGTTCCGACTTGCTGCTGAAACGCATTGGTCACGACATGGTGGTGGGCAACTCGGTAACTTCTCCGGGATTTTATGCGCCCCAGGGCAGGAATGTGCGGGCGGCCACCCGTCTTCCCAACCTGCTCAACGATCTGATGTATTACCATAACAAAACCAGTAACTTCTGGCTTACCAACTTTGAAATGGAAACCTCAGCTTACTACGCCCTGGGCAGGCTGCTCGGCCATGAGGTGCTCAGCGTTAACGCTATTATTGCCAACCGAGCAAGGAAAAAGTTTTTAAAAAACTATGACCGGGCAATGGATGAACTCATTCTCAAGGTGCTGGAGCGGGTGTAATCACACCCCCAGGTCAGCCCCATCGGCAATAAGCAGCAGCAACTCCTTCACCTCTTCGGCTTTTCTGTGTTCGCCCATTTTATCAAACGACATGATGAGGTTACGGAATACCCTGCGCACAAGTTCAAGATTTGAGCAGGGTTCAAAAAAAGTAGGCTGCGGAGCCAGGTGCAACTCGTGAATGTAATTTTCAATATCCTGCCTCGAAAAAATCAATCCCTTGTTAAAGGCGTTGATGTAAAACTGGGTTTTGTCATCCTTGTAGGTAAGGATGAAGAGGTTGGGCAGGTTAACTCCATAAACCGGGAGTTTGAGTTTCCGGGCTACCAGCATATAAATAACACACAGCGAGATCGGGTTCCCTTTGCGTGTTTCCAGCACCACATTGATCATGGAGTTGCCGGGTGAGTGAAAATTTTTGGTGTTTGCCCCGAACTTTAATTTATTAAAGAAGACCCCATTGAGCACTTTAATCTGATCAAAGGCATAGAGATCGGGCTTAAACTCCAGCCACGCTTCGTAGTAAATCTGCTCCAGGTCCTGTTTTAACCGTTCCAGTTCAAGGTCGGGATACTGGTAAGTGGCAATTAGCCACAGACCGGTAAGTAGGTCCTGATCGTTACTCTCGTACCATTCGGCCACCCGCTGTTTCAAAAGTTGGTATTGAAGATCATGGATTAGATTTTCAATTTTTTGCTGCACCAGCGGATTGAAATTGTTTTCCCACTCCTGCTCAAGGTAGGGAATAACCTCTTTACCCAGCGACCGGATTTTATCGGTCACCTCCGAAACCACCTGTTCGTCATTGTCGTCAAGCAGGGATACGAGTGCTTTTAATTCCTTGTCGGTCATCAGGTTTGAATTACACCCACATTAAACCGGTCAACCGGTGCATGATTTGCTGCTTCAATGCCCATGGAAATAGCCTGACGGGTTTCTGCCGGATCGATAACACCGTCAACCCAAAGCCGGGCTGCTGCATAATAGGGGCTAAGCTGCTCGTTGTAGCGGTCGGTAATTTCCTTCAGCAGGCTGGCCTCCTCTTCTTTGGTAATTTCTTTTCCCTGGCTTTTAAGCGTTGCAACCCTGATCTGCAGCAGTGTTTTTGCGGCTGAAGCCCCGCTCATCACCGCTATTTGCGCGGTGGGCCAGGCAAAAATCAGCCGCGGATCATAGGCTTTTCCGCACATGGCGTAGTTGCCGGCTCCATAGGAGTTGCCCATAATAATGGTGAATTTCGGTACCGTGCTGTTGGCCATCGCATTTACCATTTTAGCCCCATCTTTGATGATGCCGCCATGCTCGGCTTTGCTGCCCACCATAAAGCCGCTGACATCCTGTAAAAACACCAGCGGTATTTTCCGCTGGTTGCAGTTCATAATAAACCGCGCGGCTTTATCGGCCGAATCGGAATAGATTACCCCGCCCATCTGCATTTCGCCTTTTTTTGATTTCACCACTTTTCGCTGGTTGGCTACAATGCCCACGGCCCAACCGTCAATTCTTGCAGTACCGCAGATAAGGGTTTTGCCATAAAGGGCTTTGTACTCGTCAAATTCAGAGTTATCAACCAGCCGTTTAATGATTTCCAACGTATCGTACGGCTTTACCCGGTCGGCAGGAAACAACCCG
>CAYNIH010000296.1:0-2933 GCA_964397115.1 uncultured Roseivirgaceae bacterium
GCATCGGTCGATGCAAGCCTTGAAGAACTTGTAATCAAACATGTCGGACCTGAAATTGAGCAACTCGGCCTTACCTTTGAACAATTTAAAGAGCAAGGGGGTAAGTATAGCTATATGGTTTATCCGATGGTGGATACCCACCTGTACAGCAAACTGGAAGGTGATCCTGAACCGGGTGGTGATATTAAGTACGTGTACATCTTTATGGCTGTTGGTGTTTTTATCCTGCTGATAGCCTGCATCAATTTCATGAACCTGTCAACGGCACGGTCGGCTGGAAGGGCTAAGGAAGTAGGGCTGAGGAAGACGCTGGGTTCTATGCGAAGCCAGTTGATCGGTCAGTTTTTATCGGAGTCATTTATTTACAGTTTGATAGCCATGGCATTGGCCCTGGCGCTAACTTATTTGCTAATGCCGGGTTTTAACATGTTGTCTGGCAAGTCCTTATTATTCTCTTCTTTACTTGATCCGGTTTTTGTTATTGTTGCGGTAATCCTGCTGGTGATTATTGGATTACTTGCAGGTAGTTATCCTGCCCTTTACCTTACCGCTTTTAATCCGGTAGAGGTGCTCAAAGGTAAAATTCGGTCGGGCATGAAGACCAAAGGCGTACGAAGCTTATTGGTAGTGGTGCAGTTTAGTGTTTCCATTTTCTTAATTGCTGCCACGCTGATTGTTTTTCAACAGCTTAATTTCATGCAAAAGCGAAAGCTGGGCATTGATAAAAATCAGGTACTAACCGTTCAAAACATGCGGAACCTGAAGGAAAATCGTAAAGCGTTTAAAGACCGGCTCGATCAATTATCAGGGATTATTGCCTCATCGTACACCAACAATCTGTTTCCAGGGATAAACAATATTAACGTATTCAGAATTTCAGGTTCGGAGCAAGATCGTTTGTTGGGATCGTATTATGCCGATTGGGATCATCAGGCTGTGATGAAGTTTAAGGTAAAGGAAGGCCGTTATTTTTCGCGTGACCTGGCTTCCGATTCATCTGCCTGCCTGATTAATGAATCGGCCGTTCGTGAATTAGGCTGGACCTTGGAAACAGCGGTGGGTTCTGAGATATTGGATTTCGTGGGCGATAGCCCCAAGAAGATAACTGTTATTGGGGTAATTGAAGATTTCAATTACGAATCGTTGAAGAATCAGGTGCGGCCATTGGTCATCCAATTAACCGACATTTCGCGTCAGCTCATGGTGCGGTATGACGGTAACCCCATGGACGCAACCGCAAACATCGAAAAATTGTGGAAGGAATTTGCACCCGGAGTACCCTTTGAGTACAGTTTCCTCGATCAGGATTTTGATGCCCTGTTTCGGGCTGAGATGAGAATGCGCGATTTGTTTACTGTATTCTCCTCGCTGGCCATATTTATTGCCTGTTTGGGTTTATTTGCCCTGGCAGCGTTTCTTACCGAACAGCGCACCAAGGAAATTGGCATCCGCAAAGCCATGGGTGCTTCCGTTTCGGGTTTAGTATTTACCCTTTCTAAAGAGTTCTTGATCCTGGTGGGTATTTCTTTTGTTTTGGCCGTGGCACCTGCATGGTACTTTATGAGGCAATGGTTAGCGGATTTTGCCTACCGGATAGAGTTGGACGTAGCTGTTTTTCTTTTGTCCGGACTGATGGCTTTTGTGGTAGCTTCCTTAACCATCGGTTTTCAGGCGTTGAAGGCGGCTAAAACCAATCCGGTTAACTCATTGCGTTATGAGTGATCGTATAAAAATATTATCAATAGAGAAACATATATAAATAAATTATCCATGCTGAGAAGTTACTTCACGGTGGCCCTGCGGAACATCCGTAAGCACAAACTATTCTCAGTCATTAACATTACGGGTATGACCATTGGTATTACCGCATGCCTGTTGATTGCCTTGTATGTTATTGATGAGTTGAGCTACGACCGTTTCCATAAGGATGCTGAAAGAATTTACCAGGTTGGGTTAAATGGAAAAATAGGCGGACAGGACATCCGTGTTTCCAATACTTGTCCGCCCATGGCTGCCGCGCTTCGCACAGAAATTCCGGAAGTAGAGGATGCCACCCGTGTTGCTCCCTTCTTTGGTAAAGCTGCAGTGAAGTTTGAGGATAAAGTTTTTGCCGAGGAGAAAGTGTTTTTTGTTGATTCCAACTTCTTTAACTTTTTTTCATTCCAGCTTCTGGAAGGCGATCCGCTTAAAGCCATGATTGAGCCCAACTCGGTAGTACTTACCCCTGCGTTGGCTAACAAGTACTTTGGTAATGAATCGGCCATGGGCAAGTTGCTCGTGATTGGTGCTGGCGAAAAGACCTACAAAGTAACCGGTATAGCGGCAGAAGCTCCCTCCAATTCGCACTTTCATTACAGCATGCTGATCTCTGCGGCATCAAGCGAGAATCTTCAAAGTCCGGTTTGGTTAAGCAATTTCATGTTTACCTATTACAAGCTTTACCCAGGTGCTACAGTGGAGGAGGTCAATAGTAAATTTGTTAACCTTGTTGAAAAGTACATCGGCCCGGAATTGGAGAGATTTATGGGTGTAACCCTGAACCAGATGATTGAGCAGGGTGGAGCTTTCGGGTATTACTCCACCAAACTTACTGATATACACCTGCACTCAACTTCACAAGGAGATATTGAGCCTGGTGGAAATCCAATGTATGTTTATTTTTTCGGTGGCATTGGTTTATTTATACTGGTTATCGCCTGTATTAACTTCATGAACCTTTCTACGGCACAATCTGCAGGGCGTGCAAAGGAAGTGGGCTTGCGGAAAACACTCGGCTCACTACGTTCTCAAATGATAGGCCAGTTCCTGGCGGAATCTACCCTATACAGTTTGCTAGCCGTGACTTTTGCTATTGCAGCGTGCTACATTTTGCTTCCCTATTTCAATACCCTCTCCGGCAAATTGCTTCCGATGGCGTTGTTTACAAATTTTTG
>CAYNIH010000297.1:0-2932 GCA_964397115.1 uncultured Roseivirgaceae bacterium
ATCCGGCAAGACCACCTGGACGAAGCCATGGCCTATTTCAAAGAAAAGAAAGCAGAATGGGTATGAGCCTTACAACCATTTTAATCTGCGCAGCAATTACAATCGCCACCTTCCTGTTTTGGGAGTTTGTGGCTTGGTTTACCCATAAGTACGTGATGCACGGCTTTTTATGGATTTGGCATAAGTCGCATCATACCGTACATGACCATGCGTTAGAAAAAAACGATTGGTTTGCCGTGGTGTTCAGCCTGCCTTCCATTGCACTGTTCTACTACTTTAGCCTGGTTAACTACAATCCGTTTGGGCTGGCCGTAGGGCTCGGTATATTCTGCTATGGAGTATTTTATATTGTCTTTCACGACATCATCGTACACCAGCGCATCCGATGGCGCCCCGCCAAACGAAGCCGGTACCTGCAGCGAATGATTAATGCGCACTACATCCATCACGCCAAACATACCAAAGAAGGGTGCGAGGCTTTCGGATTTTTATATGCCCCTAAAAAATACGAGCCAAAACAGTTTGTCTTTAAAAAGGAGAGACAAGAAACTCAGTAATTACCATTGAACGAACGCTTCCTTTACCTTACACTCGATCTTGCCTCCATCAGCATTCCGCTGCTGTTTAGTTTTTACAAGCAAGCCCCGTTTTACAAAACCTGGAAAAGTCTTTTCCCGGCCATCGCCTTTACCGCGTTACTCTTTATTGCCTGGGATGAATGGTTCACCCAAATTGGGGTATGGGGTTTTAACCCCCGCTACCTGACAGGCATTTACCTGGGACGTTTGCCCCTTGAAGAAATTCTCTTTTTCATTTGCATTCCGTACGCCTGTTTATTCACCTACTTCGCATTAAAGCACCTTATCAAAAAAGACCACCTTTTTCCGCATCAGGAAATTATCAGCAGTGCAATCATTATACTGATGTTGCTAATCGGACTGCATCAGATTGAAAAGTGGTACACCGGAGTCACCTTTATCACACTGGGTATTTTTCTGACTTTTCAACTGCTTAAAATCAGGCCGCGTTACATGGGGCGTTTTTACCTTGCTTATGCCGTTATCCTGATTCCCTTCTTCATCGTTAATGGCATACTCACCGGCTCCTTTATTGAGCAGGAAGTGGTGTGGTATAACAATGAAGAAAACCTGGGAGTACGGATAGGCACCGTGCCAGTAGAGGACATCTTTTACGGCATGTTGCTTATCCTGATGAACGTGGTCATTTACGAATGGCTGCAAGAAAAAAATCCCGGCATGAAATAGCGGGATTTTTTATTCAAAATTCATCACGATTAAACTACGAGTTCAATCGGTTTTTCACGCTTTTCCTTTTTTGGCTTATCTGCCTTTTCTACTTTGCGCTCGGCTTTCTCCGCTTTTTTCATAGCCTTTTTCGTATCGCTGGCTACGGCTGCAGCAAGTTTTTTACTGGCCCGCTTTATCAGTTTCTTAACCTTTTTTGAAGGATTCGGATCTTCTTTGGAAACAACTTCTTGTATGGTGCCTGAAAACTTATTCTTCAGGTCTTTCTTCAGTGCTTTGCTTTTGTTCATAAACCAAATAATTGAGTCTTGAAGGTAGCGAATGTTGCCAATAAGTTAACCTTGTTAACAATTATTTAATATTGAAACAGGCAATACACTATAAATTAGCGAGTTACAATGATTTTGGTTTCCCTTTATTCATACCGTAGAGACTCAACAGGATTTGCCCTTGATGCTTTAACAATCTGGAGTCCTACCGTTACCCAAGCAATAATAACGGCTAACAAGCCACTTAGCACGATAACAAGCGGGCTTACCACAATCCGATAGGCAAATTCCTGAAGCCAGTTTCCGGAAACGTACCAGCCTGCCAACCCAGCCGGTACGAACGCGAAAATAACAAGGCGGGTAAATTCCTTCGAAAGCAGTACCATTACGCTGAAGGACGATGCACCCATTGCCTTCCGGATTCCGATTTCCTTCGTGCGCTGCTCGGAGGTGAAGGCCGATAAAGCGAAAAGACCAAGGCATGCAACAAAAATGGCCAGACCGCAAAATATTCCAAAAATGGTCCCCATTCGCTGCTCTGCCCTGAACAGCTTATCAAAACTCTGATCGAGAAACTGATACTCAAAAGGTTCGTTGCTCGCATATTCCTTCCAAAGTTCTTCAACGGTGGCTACCACCTGCGTGGGGCTTCCATCATAGCGAATCATCAGATTGTCCGCATCGCGGCTCAATAAAACAGCCAGTGGCCTCACTTCTGTTTTGAACGACTCGAAATTGAAATTTTTCATTACCCCAATTACTTTGTACCTCTTGAATTCTGAGCCGCCATCGTTAAACAACACCTCAGCATTTTTTGGATCTTCAAAATTAAATTCCCGGAAAGCCGCCTCATTCATCACAATCGCTAATGAATCGGAAGGAAAATCGCGCGAAAAATATCGTCCTTCCTTCATTTCAAATTTCATTACATCCATGTGTTCATAATCTGCCACATACACACCCATGATATAATCTTGCTCGGTTGCCGCTTCTTTAAATACGGTAGTGTTATTAACACCTGGGAAACTGTTGTTCGAATAGCTCACCTTCACAATACCCGTACGCTGAACCAATGCATTACGAAAAGCCTCCTTATTCGTTTTAAGCCGACCTGTATTACTCAGCACCAATACGTTATTCTTATCAATACCCAGATTCTGATGCTGCATATACTTAACCTGCTGGAAAACAACGGCTGTAAAAATCATTAGAAATATGGAGAGGGAAAACTGAAACACGACCAACACACTACGCACACCTTTGCTTTTCACGCCTGCACGAATTTTTCCTTTCAATACTTCTACGGCACTGAATGAAGTCAGATAGAATGCGGGGTAACTTCCGGCCACAAATCCGACCAGGAGAACAATGCCGACCAACGACAACAGGAACCAAAAA
>CAYNIH010000298.1:0-2914 GCA_964397115.1 uncultured Roseivirgaceae bacterium
TTTCAAACGTTTAACCTGTTGCCGCGTGCCACCGCCCTTGAAAATGTAGCCCTTCCGCTGATTTATGCCGGCTACAGCCGCAGCGAACGCGAAGAAAAGGCTATGGAAACGCTGGAAAGTGTGGGCCTGGGCGACCGCTGGCACCACAAACCCAACGAACTTTCTGGCGGGCAGCGTCAGCGCGTGGCTATTGCGCGCGCTTTGGTAAATAACCCATCCATTATTCTTGCCGATGAACCTACCGGAAACCTCGATTCAAAAACTTCCTACGACATCATGAACCTGTTTCAGGAGCTTCATGATAAGGGAAACACCATCATTATGGTAACCCACGAAGACGATATTGCCCACTACGCCCACCGCATTGTTCGCCTGCGCGATGGACTGGTAGAATGGGACAGGAAAAACGATCACATCACGCGCGGTAAACCGGTAACCGTTCATTGATGGTGTATGCGGGCGGTTAAGATTACTTTGGCAGTCCTTGAATTTTGAACGTTGAATCCGCAATTTTAACCGATGAAAATCTACACGAAAACAGGCGATGCCGGCACCACCTCATTATTTGGCGGAAAACGTGTATCAAAATCTGACCAGCGCATCGAAACTTACGGTACGGTAGATGAACTCAATGCGCACATCGGGCTGTTGCGCGACCAGGAGGTAAATAAACCACGAAAAGCGGTACTCATCGAAATACAGGATCGCCTGTTTACCATTGGTTCCCTGCTGGCCACCGAACCAGGAAATACTAAAGTAAAGACCCCGGCCTTAGCCGAAACGGACATCGCCTTTCTTGAAATGGAGATAGATGCCATGGAGGCGCTGCTGCCTCCTATGAAATCCTTTGTGCTGCCGGGCGGCCACCAGTCGGTGTCTTTTTGCCACATCGCCCGTACCGTGTGCCGCAGGGCCGAGCGGCTTACCATTGCACTGAGCCACCAGGAGGCGGTTGATCCGCTCATCATAAAATACCTTAACCGGCTCTCCGATTACCTGTTTGTGCTTTCCCGCATAATGACACAGCAACTCGGTGCCGAAGAAACTCCCTGGAAACCAAAGATGTAATTTCTGGTGGTTGCAGGGCTTAGCAAAGAGCGTTCCTAACATCTGTTAGGCCACTTAAAAAATCTTTTTATCTTGCGGGCGCTACAACCACAAACCCCCAAAGACATGGTAGCCACACAAAACATCAGCATTCACCGGGTAAAAGAATCCCGCCTTTCTGAAGTTGACCTGTCCAATATTCCGTTCGGAAAGATTTACACCGACCACATGTTTATTGCCGACTACCGTAACGGGGAATGGAAAAACTTTCGCATTGTTCCGTACGGGTACATGCCCATTAGCCCGGCAACGCCAGCCTTACATTATGGCCAGGCCATTTTTGAAGGGATGAAAGCATTTCGCGGACCGGGTGGCGAGGCGTTGATATTTCGCCCCCAGGATAACTGGATGCGCATGAACATTTCGGGCGAACGCATGTGCATGCCTCACATTCCGGAAGAGTTGTTTATGGATAGCCTTTTTACTTTAATCGATCTCGACCGGAACTGGATACCTGCCGTTGTCGGCTCATCGCTTTACATCAGGCCGTTTATGTTTTCGGCCGATGAGTACATCGGGATTAAAGCCTCATCCGACTTTACCTTTATGATTATTCTTTGTCCGGTTGGTGCGTATTACTCCACTCCGGTTAAGGTAAGGATAGAAACCCATTATACCCGCGCCATTGACGGGGGCACCGGGTATGCCAAAGCCGGAGGCAACTATGGCGGGGCCATTTATCCGGCCAAACTCGCCCAGGATAAAGGATACCACCAGCTCATCTGGACCGATGGTAAAAGCCATGAATACATAGAAGAGTCGGGTACGATGAATGTGATGTTCGTGATAAACGACACGCTCGTTACACCCGCACTTACCGATACCATTCTGGCGGGCATTACCCGCGACAGCGTGCTGAAACTGGCGCGCCACTGGGGTTGGAAGGTGGAAGAGCGAAGGATTTCGGTGAAGGAACTTATTGACGGGCTGGAAAAAGGCACCGTTACCGAGGCTTTTGGTGCCGGCACGGCAGCCACCATCGCCCCCATTGAACTCATCGGTTACAACAATAAGGATTACTATTTACCCCCGGTAAGCGAACGCAGGTACTCCAATCATATTTTAAAGGAACTGGACAGCATCAAGCGCGGGCTGGCACCCGATCCGTTCAACTGGATTGTGAAGGTGTAACCGTTTGCCTATTTTGGTGCATACCCGGTTTCATGCTGAAATACATAGCGTTTACTGTTGTTATCGCCTTGCCGCTTCTGTCCTCCGCACAATACCGCCTGGTTCTTCTTAAGGGCGACAATACCATTATCTCATTCAAGGAAGGCGATTACATCCGCTTTAAGCGAAAAGACCGTGATCATTTTACTCGAGGCTTTATTGCCGGCATTCATCAGGATTATTTCCGTATAGGCGAAGACACAACCTATGTTCATCAACTTCAAAAGGTAGATTTAACCGGGCTGCCCAATTCGGGTTTTCGTACAGCCTCCATAGGCAAGGGGTTTATTGCTGCGGGCTTAATGATTTTTCTGGGTGATTTGGTCAATACCACGCTGGTGCGCGATGAGAAGTACACCGTTCACAATGGGGTAATAATCTCCTCTGCCTTGCTGGTGGGGTCGGGGGTGCTGATGCAGTTTGTAAACAACGATTACTTTGTGCTGGGCCGAAAGAAAAAAGCAGTAATTGTGGATTGGTGAGTTATGAATGTATCGGCCAACCGTTCACGCATTGTTGTTACCTGCAACAGCCGCCTGGCTCCCTGGTTGAAGCATGAAATTGAAGAACTGGGATTTGAACCCGGGCGGGTTTTTAAAACAGGTGTTGAGTTACACGGTACCATTAACGATTGCAT
>CAYNIH010000299.1:0-392 GCA_964397115.1 uncultured Roseivirgaceae bacterium
TTCTAGGGCAGACTTAATTCGTAACACGTTGGCAGAAGTACCCAGATTATACTTTTGAAGGGTTTCAGCAGCACTCAGTTGCCTTATGCCATCACACAATGCTTTTAATAAGTTAATTTGGGTATTGCTTAAATTTTCAACTTCCTTCAGGTATAAGATGGAATTTTCATTTATCATGTTATTAAATGCTGCATGGACGTTCTCAACAGTAGCTTCTTTTGAAGTAGTAATCCAGGTTTTCTGTGCCAGTTGCTGAACAAAGTAGGGATGGTTTTTAACCGAATGGGCAATTGCTTCTGCCGCATCGGTCTGGATTGATTTACCTGTGTTTCTGAAAGAAGATTTGATGTAGTTAATCCAATGCGATGTCTCAATGCGCTCAAGAAACATCA
>CAYNIH010000299.1:402-2885 GCA_964397115.1 uncultured Roseivirgaceae bacterium
AAATCGCCAAACTTGTAGAAGGGCATTGATTTGCTTTCAAACAGATCGGCAATCATATGACGTTTGCTTCCATACAGACAATAGCAAATTTCTTTTTGCCGTTGCCAGGAAGCACGCAGCAGTTTCTGAAATTCAAGGGGCTTTTCATAATGCGAGAGATTTTGAAATTCATCTATGCATACAATGATTTTTATTTTCTTAAGTCGTGCAATTTGTTCAGGCAACATTAAAATATCCTCGGCAGATTTTTCAGAGGGTTGCGTTTCAAATGAAACACTAAAATCATGAATAGGATCTATTCCTACGCTAAACCGTGGAATGATGCTTTTCAAAAGCGACTTTCCGGTTGAAATCCAATCTTCCCATTTCGAAGATGTACTGCGTAAAACTTCCCTTGTAAAACGTTCATAAAATTCTCTTTCCGTCCGGATGTTGAAAAGATCAAGTCTAACCACTTTAATTCGTAAATCTTCTTCAGCGATTTTCTCGATGACGCGGTTGACCAGCGATGATTTGCCCCAACGCCTGGGTGAAATCAGAATGGTATTAATTCCTGACCGGAGATTTGAATGCAGTCGCGCTATCTCTGATTGTCGATTAACAAACTCACTTCCCGCTACTATCCGCCCGTAAACAAATGGAATATACCCCTTCCTCATAACCTCCGCAAAACTAACTTACAAATAGGTAACTTACAAATAGGTAACTTACAAATATGTAAGTTTTAATGCGTCTCCAGCCAGTTTTTGCCGATGCCCACTTCCACTTCCATCGGCACGTCCAGTTGTACGGCATGTTTCATAAGGCGCACTACGTTTTCTTTAACTGCCTCCACTTCGTCTTTATGCAGGTCAAACACCAGTTCATCGTGCACCTGCATGATCATTTTGGTTTTCAGTTTTTCCTGCCGGAGCCAGCGGTGAATGTTCACCATGGCCACTTTAATGATATCGGCTGCACTGCCCTGGATGGGTGCATTGATAGCGTTGCGCTCGGCAAAGCCGCGGGTGGCAATGTTGCGCGAGTTGATGTCGCGCAGGTAACGCCTTCTGCCTAAGATGGTTTCTACATATTCCTGTTGCCGCGCCTTTTCGATGATCTGGTCCATGTAGTTTTTAATGGCCGGAAATTCGCGGAAATAGGATTGAATAATCTCCTGCGCTTCGGAGCGTGGGATGTTCAGGTTTTGTGAGAGGCCGAAGGCGGTGCTGCCGTACAATATGCCGAAGTTCACTTCTTTGGCTTTGCGCCTCATGTCGGGCGTTACGCTTTCAATGGGCACCTTAAACACTTTGGCGGCTGTGGTGGTGTGGATGTCGCGCTTGTTCCGGAAAGCGTCAATCATGGTTTGATCTTTCGCAAATGAAGCGGCAATGCGGAGTTCTATTTGCGAATAATCGGCCGACATAAACAGGTAATTCTTATCACGCGGAATAAAGGCTTTGCGGATTTGCCGTCCCTTTTCGGTGCGGATGGGGATGTTTTGCAGGTTGGGGTTGTTGGAACTCAGCCTGCCGGTGGCGGCCACGGCCTGCCGGTAATCGGTATGCAGGCGCCCGTCACGCTTACTGATTAGTTTAGGCAGCGCGTCCACATAGGTGGAACGCAGCTTTTCATATTCGCGGAAGTCAAGAATCTTTTTTACGATGTCGTGTTCTCCGGCAAGTTTCAGCAACACCTCTTCACCGGTGGCGTACTGGCCAGTTTTGGTTTTTTTTGGCTTATCGCCAAGTTTCAGTTTATCAAAAAGCAGTTCACCCAATTGTTTGGGCGAATTGATGTTGAACTCGCCTCCGGCCAGTTTGTAAATATCCTGCTGAAGTTTTTCACTTGCCTGCCGTAGTTCTTCCGACATGGCGGCCAGCGCATCGGTATCGAGGGTAACGCCTTCGTACTCCATTGAGGCCAGTACTTCAAGCAGCGGCATTTCAACTTCTTCCATCAATTTGGTATGCCCCCGGGTTTTCAGTTCGGCATCCAGCCGGCTTTTCAGTTGCAGGGCGATGTCGGCTTTTTCGCCCGCGGCCTGCTCAAGGGTGAGCTGCGCTTCGTCATGCAGTTGCGTGTTAAGGTAAAAAGCGGCAAGGGTTGGCAAATCGTGGGCCGATTCAGGCTCAACCAAGTAGTGAGCAATCAGGGTATCGAACAACGGCCCGGACAGGGTTTCTCCGGTTGTCGTCAACGCCAGCACGGTGGCTTTCAGGTTGTGCCCGCATTTGAGCAGTGAAGGGTCAGCAAGTAACGGCCGCAGGTTGGTCAGGGTTAACTCATCATCAAGGGGAATTTCAACCGCTTGGCCCGGCTGCCAGGAAAGTACAAGGGCGGTTAATTCATCATCGCGGGTAATGGCTTCAACCGAAAATGTTTTTGCCTTTTTAATGGCTTCAGCAATCGTCCGGACATCGGAAATTTTTTGCGTGGAAGTTTTGGCAGGCGCTGCCGTTTCCGCAAAGGTACCCGGCTTTTTTGCAGCCGGTTCCTAC
>CAYNIH010000300.1:0-2834 GCA_964397115.1 uncultured Roseivirgaceae bacterium
GGTACGGTTGACCAACTGCCGGCCAAGGAAGGAGAGGTTGCTGCGCCCGGCATGCCCTTGGTGCGATTAGTCAGTTTGGATGACAGCTACATTAAAGCCGATGTATCGGAGCGCTTCATTGGCAAGTTTAAAGCCGGTGACCCAGCCGAAATCTACTTCCCGGCAATTGACCAACGGCTTAATTCAGCCATCACCTCGGTGAGCCAGGTGATTAATCCCGAAAACCGCACGTTTGTGGTAGAGGTGAAGTTGCCGAGTGTAAACTTTACCGTGAAACCGAACCAGGTTGTTGTGTTACAACTTCGCGATTACGTGAGCGAAGCTACGCTGGCTGTGCCCACCCGCATTATCCAAACGGATGAAGAGGGCCAGTTTATTTTTATTGTAGATAACCGGGGTGATAAAATGCTTGCTCGCAAGGTGCATGTTAAAACAGGCATCATGTCAAAAACGGAGACCGAAATTTTAGAAGGACTGGAGGGTAACGAAATGATTGTGGATGAAGGTTACCGCGATTTAACCGAAGGCGTTGAAGTGGTGCTTGCAAACCCCAATAATGAAATAAGCGGAGTAGCAAAGAACTAATCGGATAAGAAAATGAGCGAAGCAAAAAAAGAACTTAAAGTCGATAAAGAATTCGGGCTGTCTTCCCTGGCACTGAATAATCGAACTTTGGTGATGTTTCTGGCCTCCCTGATCACGGTCATGGGTATTATGACCTACATCAGCTTACCGAAAGACAGTTACCCGGAAATTGAGCAGCCGGTGGTTTATATCGGTACCTCTTACCCCGGTAATTCTCCTCTCGATATGGAGAACTTGGTAACGCGGCCGATTGAAAAGGAATTGAATACAATAGCCGAGGTAGATAATATCAAATCTATTTCGGTGCAAGATTACGCCACGATTATCATAGAATTCGATCCGAAGACTTCAGTGCAGGATGCGCTTACCAAGGTAAAAGATGCGGTAGATCGCGCCAAGCCTGAATTGCCCACCGATCTTCCGGCCGATCCGAATGTGTTTGAACTGAACTTTTCAGAATTCCCCATCTTCAACATTAACCTGTCGGGAAATTTTGAACAGGAAGAATTAAAGCGTTATGCCGAGTACCTGGAGGACGAGATTGAAAAACTTTCGGAGATATCAAAAGTTGAAATCAGGGGAATTGACGAGCGCGAAGTAAAGATTAAAGTAGATCCATATGCGCTGGAAGCCCGCGAGTTGAATTTTGGCGATCTGGAAAATGCCATCCAGGCAGAAAATGTTACCCTTTCGGGAGGAAATATCTTGGATGACGGTATCCGGAGGAACATCCGCGTGGTAGGCGAGTTTAGTGATCCGCGCCAGCTCGAAGACATTGTGGTGAAGCGCGAAAAAGGGAATATCGTTTACCTGAAAGATGTGGCTACCGTTGAGTTTGATTACAAAGAGCGACAGAGCTATGCCCGCCTTTACAAGCAGCCGGTGGTCATGGTGGATGTCATCAAGCGTAGCGGTAAAAACCTGCTCATCGCAACGGATAAAGTAAATGCCATCCTGGACAAGGCAAAAGCCGATGTATTTCCGGCAGGGTTGAAGGTAGCCATCACCAACGACCAGTCATCATTTACCAAAGAAATGGTTAGTAGCATGGAGAATAACATCATTTCCGGTGTAATTGTGGTGGTTGGGGTTTTAATGCTCTTTTTGGGCATCCGCAACGCTTATTTTGTGGGTATCGCCATCCCATTGTCCATGTTCCTGTCCTTCCTTATCCTGGGCTTCATGGGTTACACCATTAATATGATGGTGCTTTTCGGGCTTATCATGGCGCTGGGCATGCTGGTAGATAACGGAATTGTGGTAGTAGAAAACGTGTACCGGCTTTATGAGGAGGGCTACGATCTGAAAAGTGCCGTGCGGCTTGGAACGGGTGAAATTGCCTGGCCGATAATATCTTCAACAGCTACAACCCTTGCTGCCTTTTTACCCTTAGCCATGTGGCCGGGTATAATGGGTGAGTTTATGAAATACCTGCCGATAACGCTCATTATTGTACTGTCGTCATCTTTATTTGTAGGACTGGTGGTTACCCCGGTAGTTGCTTCATTGTTCATGAAGCACGAGAGCGACAGCGTGTCAAAAAGCAGGGCCAAAACGCATCGCATTGTATTGGGCTTGCTGCTGGTGGGCGGGCTTCTGGTGGCTATAAAAATTTTCTGGCTCGGAAACCTCTTAATCATTGGTGCAGTACTCACCTTGCTGAATATTTATGTATTTGCCCCGCTTACCCACCAGTTTCAAACCAAGGCACTTCCCAGGCTGGAAAGCCGTTATTCAAAAGTTATCCTGAATGCATTAAAAGGTTCTAATCCTAAAATTTACCTGATTGGTACTGTTTTATTGTTATTCCTCTCAATTGGCTTGTTGGTGGTCTTTCCTCCCAAGGTCATTTTCTTCCCTATTAATGAGCCGAAGTACATTAACATTTTTATTGAATACCCAACCGGTACGGACATTGAAGTCACCAACAAACTCACGGAACGTATAGAAAATCAGGTAATTGAACTGGTAAAACCTTATGGTTCCATAGTAGAATCGGTCATTGGTAACGTTGGGCAAGGCACGGGTGATCCGCAAGATCCTTCAAATATTGGTATGTCGGATACACCCAACAAAGCCCGGATAACCGTAAACTTTGTTGATTTCAAGTATCGGAATGGACAGAGTACCAATGCCATTATGGAAGAAGTGCGTAACGCTATAGGCCAGTATCCCGGGGTAACGGTAACGGTGGATAAAAATGCTGACGGCCCGCCAACCGGAAAACCCGTTAACATTGAAATTTCAGG
>CAYNIH010000301.1:0-2830 GCA_964397115.1 uncultured Roseivirgaceae bacterium
GGGCTACTTCGCGGAGCCTTCTGAACCGTCCGCTGGCCCCACCGTGGCCGGCATCCATATTGGTATAAAGAAAAAGCCGGTTGTTATCTGTTTTCATGGTCCTGAGTTTGGCCACCCATTTGGCCGGCTCCCAGTACTGCACTTGCGAATCGTGCAGGCCGGTGGTTACCAACAGGTTCGGGTATGCTTTGGCCTCCACATTATCATATGGCGAATACGACAGCATGTACTCATACTCTTCTTTGATGTTCGGATTGCCCCATTCCTTCCATTCAAATGTTGTCAGCGGAATGCTTTCATCCATCATGGTGGTGATTACATCCACAAACGGTACAGCGGCAATCACCCCGCGGTATAAATCAGGACGCATGTTGGTAATGGCGCCCATCAGTAATCCTCCGGCACTTCCTCCCGAAGCAAATAGTTTGTCTTTGGCCACATACTTGTTTTGAATGAGCCATTCGGAGCAGTCAATGAAGTCGTAGAAGGTGTTTTTCTTATTCAGCATCCTGCCGTCTTCGTACCATTGCCCGCCCATCTCCTGTCCACCGCGGATGTGCGCCATGGCATACACAAAACCCCGGTCGAGCAAGCTGATGCGGTTACTGCTGAAGGTTGGGTACATGGATGCCCCATACGATCCGTAGCCATAAATCCAGCCGGGTAGGGTGCCATCTTTTTTGAATTTATCCTTCCGGTACACAATGGACAGGGGCACTTCTTTGCCATCGCGTGCTTTTACCATCACCCGCTCGGTGGCATAGTTGTTCTTGTCGAAACCGCCCAGCACTTCCTGCTCTTTCTTCAATTCCTTCTCCCGTGTGTCCATGTTGTAATCGAAGGTGGAGTTGGGTGTAGTCATGGATTGATAATTGTAACGGATGATGGGGGTGTTGAACTCCGGGTTGTACCCGATGCCGGCATAATAGGCCGGCTCGCCAAAATCAATCTGGTGCTCCGACTTATCGGACCATTTAATGATCCGGATCTGCATCAAGCCCGCCTTCATTTCGCCTACGGCCAGGTGGTCTTTAAAGTAATCCACATCTTCGAGAAATACATCTTCGCGGTGAGGGATAACATCTTTCCAGTTCGCTGAGCCCGGAGCATTGACGGGCGCCTCTACCAGCCGGTAGTTCACGGCATCCTTATTGGTACGGATATAGAAGTTATCACCACCGGCATGATCAACGGAATACTCAACATTGTCTTTCAGTGGCTCAATAATCACCGGCTTGCCGGGTTTGTCGGCATCCAGATACTGCGAGAAACTGGCATCGGTGCGGCCCGAACTGATGATGAAATACTTATTTGATTTTGTTTTGCTGATGCCCACATCGAGGGTTTGGTCTTTCTCTTCATAAATAATCTGGTCAGAGGAAACTGGCATGCCGAGAATATGTCGTTTGATTAAATAATTGCGCAGTGTATTTTGATCAGGTACTGTATAATAGATAGACTTGTTGTCGTTTGTCCACACATACCCTCCTCGTGTGTTGGGTATTTTATCGGGCAGCAGGCGGCCGGTGGTCATGTCTTTGATCTTTACCGTGTAAAAATTCCGACCCACCGTGTCCATAATAATAGCCACCAGGTTATGGTTGGGGCTCGCTGAGGTGAAAAAGTTAAGAAATGATTGTCCTTTGCCGAGTTCATTGCCATCGGCAATAATTTCTTCGGGTGCATCAAGGGATCCTTTTTTACGGCAGTAAAGCGGATATTCGCCACCGGTTACAAATCGTGTGTAGTAGTAATAGTCATCAAGTTTGTAAGGTACAGAACTGTCGTCTTCTTTTATACGTCCGCGCATCTCGTTGAATAATGCTTCCTGAAAGGCCCTGGTGTGGGCCATCATGGTATCGAGGTACTTGTTTTCGGCCGACAGGTAATTGATCACGGCTGTGTCTTCCCGGTTTTTCAGCCAGTAATAGTTGTCAATACGCTTGTGGTCGTGCCTTGACACAATTTCAAAGGCTTCAATTTTAGCAAGAGGTGGTTGAACATCTGGAAGGTTTACTTTCTGTTCGGATGTTGAGCAGTCACCTAATGCGATGACGCTTAAAAGACTAATGATACGGAATATTGGATTTTTCATGCGATTGAATATTTCAAGGTTTTAAGATAATGATTTCTTCAACGGATTAAGCATTATTTGTTGTTAACGTGGCGTTAAAAGGATTTAACGGTAACAAATTACTGCATTGGCTTAAACCGAAGAGTTGATTTCCTGAATGCGTTGAAGTCATAGACCTATTGCAGACAGACCAGTTTGCCATGGTAAACAATGCACCCCTTCAATTATTTTTGGTGTCGGATCGTTTGAGAGGCATTCGTGGAGCAAGGTCAATATTAAGTTCTTCGGCTAAGGCACGCTGTACACCATTATCAAAGAAATAGAACTTTGGGTTTGTTCGCTGCCTTTTCCGCCTGGCTATGGCGTTGAAGGGCAATCCCATAGCATCACAAATGTTACCAATCAACTGATCGCCTGCCGGACCAAGAATAGTTAGAGCGGCTGCCAGCATAAACGTAGCATGAGCCACCAGGTTTTTTCTGAAGGTAACGCCTAATGCGTAGAAGATAATCAACCCAAATCCAGTACACGGTGCCGATTGCCACAAACTCGGCTGCCTTGACTGTTAGTGGAATATCGTCCGGATAATATCCCGGAGGGCCAACATTATCGCCTTGCAAAGCACGCTGGTAGGAGTACCGTATAACAAAATAACCCGAAACAAGTATCAGGGGCATCACCAGGTAACTCAGTTTACCGATTACCCGGTGAACGGATACCTTATTATATGCTATTAATAAAGGCTGTGCAATAGCC
>CAYNIH010000302.1:0-2825 GCA_964397115.1 uncultured Roseivirgaceae bacterium
GTTAATTGAAATGGTATTTTTACCGGTTGTGTACGTGCATTGTGAAAACTGCAAAGGAAGGCGATACAACCGCGAAACACTTGAAGTGCGATTCAAGGGAAAATCCATCAGTGATGTGTTGGATATGACGGTGGAGGAAACTCTACCGTTTTTTGAAAACCAGCCAAAGATTCTGAGAAAGATTCAAACCCTTGCCGATGTAGGCCTGGGATACATTTCGCTTGGCCAGCATGCCACTACTTTATCAGGAGGGGAAGCTCAGCGCGTTAAACTGGCAACCGAATTGGCTAAACGCGATACCGGAAAAACACTCTACATTCTGGACGAGCCCACCACCGGATTGCACTTTCAGGACATTGCCCACCTGCTCGATGTGTTGCAAAAACTGGTGGATAAAGGAAACACTGTGCTGGTTATTGAGCACAATATGGACGTGATCAAATCGGCCGACTACCTGGTTGACCTTGGGCCTGAAGGTGGTGAAAAAGGCGGCCAGATAATTGCCTTAGGTACACCCGAAGAGGTTGCCAACAATCCCGCAAGCTACACGGGCAAATTTTTAAAGCCGGAGTTGAACTGATTTTTTCTTGGTTTCAGCAGTTTTCACAAATATTTTCTTAACCAATGGATCATCCGGAGCTTCATCCTAATCCTGTGGGTTTATTTAAAACCCATCTCAAAAATATCTCCGATATGACGAACGATGGTGAGACATCCTTGCGGATCGGACTGAAACGCAAAGATTTCTCGGTCGTGCCTCCCTCGAAATGACAGACTTGGTGATTTTGATATGGCTTCTAAACGCAAACAGAATTTTAATAACTGATTCAACTGGTTTTCCTTTCTTTGCTGTTGAAATGAACGCACACGTCCGGCAATACCTGTTTGGCGGCATCTTCCTCGCCTTTGGAGCCTATCAGTTTTACCTCCGCGATTACCTTGAGTTTTGGCTCTATACCCTTGCCGGAATCGCATTTATCGCAAATGCATTAACCAGCGAACCCGTGCTGGAGCAATTTAAAAAGCCGCTGATTATTTTCACCTGGACAGTGATTCTGGCTACGGTTGTCCTTTTCTTTTACCTGCTGCGTTACAAATTCTTATGAGATAACCGCTTGTGTAAAGAGTGACGTTCGACCTGGCAATTGCGTAACTTTGCTTTGTCATGGTTGATAATAAGGTCAGGCTTTACTGGATCCTGCAACTCAGTTCTTGGACGGTGTACGCGTTGCTGCAGATTGTCTTTTTCAGTATGCAGTCGCAGCAGGGCATAAGCAGCCGGAGGATAATATTTTTTATTGCCGAAGCACTGATATGCCTGGCGGTTACGCACTATTTCAGGTATTTCCTCAATCGGTTAAGGTGGTTAAGCCTGCCTGTGCCGGCCATGATACCTCGGGTGGTGGGCAGCGCGGCTATATTGGGTATTGTTATTTATTTTTTGCGGATACCGGTTGCCTATTGGCTCAACATTGTGGGGGTACGAACACAGGCTTTTCAGGTTGACCAGATTTTCGGATATGCTGCTTTTTACAGTTTCCTGTTGTTCCTCTGGTCGGTATTTTATTTTACTTATCATTACATCGAACGGTACAACAAGTCGCTGAAATACGAAGCTTCTATGATGGAAAGCGAACTGAATAACCTGAAGGCCCAACTCAATCCTCATTTTATTTTTAATGCACTCAACAGCATCCGGGCGCTGGTGGATGAGAACCCCGAAAAATCAAAACTGGCCATTAACCAGCTATCGAACATTTTACGCAATTCCCTCACATTTGATAAAAAGGGACTTACCCGCTTTGATGATGAACTGAAAATTGTACGCGACTACCTGAGCCTGGAAAGTATCCGCTTTGAAGAAAGACTGAAAACAGAGTTTGATATCCATCCGGATTCTTACCAATATTTTGTACCACCTTTTATGATACAAACCCTGGTTGAAAACGGAGTAAAACACGGAGTATCCCGGCTGAAGGCCGGAGGACTCATTCAGGTACGAACCATGGTGGATCAGGATAAGCTGAAAATACAAATCCGAAACAGCGGCCACCTGGTAAACGGAGTCAGGCGGAGCACTTCCGGGGTGGGGCTTCAAAATACAGTGCACCGCCTGAGGCTCTTGTATGGCGATGCTGCATCATTTAAGATTGTAAACGAAAACAATAATTTTGTCCTGACAGAAATTGTAATTCCTCAAACAAAACAAGAATGAAAGCACTGATTATAGATGACGAACGACTGGCCCGCAAGGAACTGATGAAATTGCTGGAAGCGCATCCGGCCATTGAAATTGTTGGCGAAGTCGCCAATGCCGATGAGGCCATTCACCAGATTAATGAATTGAACCCCGACCTCCTGTTTCTGGATATCCAAATGCCCGATAAAACCGGCTTTCAGCTTTTGGAAGAACTGGATTCGGTGCCGCTTGTTGTGTTTACAACAGCTTATGATGAGTTTGCCTTAAAGGCATTTGAGGTGAATGCGCTCGACTACCTGTTAAAGCCCATTCAACCCGAACGCCTGGCCGAGACCGTTTCAAAAATTGCAGAGAAAGAGCGGAGCAGGCGCACAGCCGAGCAAGTGGCAGCGGATAAGAAGTTGGGCCTGAACGACCAGGTTTTTGTAAAAGATGGTGACCGCTGCTGGTTTGTGAGCCTGGCCAACATCCGCCTGTTCGAATCAGACGGCAATTACATTAAAGTGTATTTTGATACCAACCGCCCGATGATCCATAAATCGCTCAACGCCCTGGATGAAAAACTGGATGACCGGGCATTTTTCCGGGCCAGCCGCAAGCATATTATTAACCTGAGTTGGGTAGA
>CAYNIH010000303.1:0-2823 GCA_964397115.1 uncultured Roseivirgaceae bacterium
GGAGGCTCCCGCATTCCATGACTTTCCACCATCAGTTGACTGCTGCCCGACAATCTGATTTAAGAATAATTCACTGCTATGATTTTTACCGTCAGGGTCTGACAGGTGAACGTAGTAGAAGGTACCTTTAAAATCGGAAAGCAATACCGGGTCACCGAACACCCCGTAGGGTGAACGCAATTGTGATTTCATCCAGGAAAGCCCCCGGTTGGTGGTGTAGAACAAATTATTATTGGCCGCGCCAATAACGATGATTTCAGGATTTTTGTAGCTCACGGCAACCGAAGGCTCGTGAGGAAAAAGCCCCTTGACCCTGGCGCTGTCCAAGAGCATATTCTTAAACTGGCTATACAGGGTGGCGTGGACACTCACCAGCAAAAGACTTATCAACAATATTCTCATAAGGTTACCGCAAGCGTGAAGTAAGCAAAATCCGATGTGTCATTCAATATTTGATTATTTTCATTCAAAAAATTGCTGGCCATGAGTTCAGATAAAAAATTAATTTCAACTATCCTCAGTTTTATTAAAGACCGGTTTAACCTGGAGAGCGATAAGGCAGACGAACAGGAAACCCTTGAGTATATCCGAAAGGGGGTAGAATTTCGCGGCACAAACCTTTGGATTCTGGTATTTGCCATTTTTATTGCCTCCATCGGCTTAAATGTAAACTCTACGGCTGTTATTATCGGGGCCATGCTCATTTCTCCGCTGATGGGTCCGATATTGGGAATCGGCACAGGGGTTGCGATTAACGACCCTGAATTACTGAAAAAAGCTTTTAAAAATCTGCTAATCGCTACGTTGTTCAGCGTGGCAACCTCTACCCTCTACTTTGCCGTAAGCCCGCTCAGCACCGCCCAGTCAGAATTACTTGCCCGTACAAATCCGACCATATGGGACGTATTGATTGCATTTTTCGGTGGACTGGCCGGTATCGTGGCCGGCTCGCGGAAAGAGAAAAGCAACGCCATCCCCGGGGTAGCTATTGCCACCGCACTTATGCCTCCGCTGTGTACAGCAGGTTTCGGGCTGGCAAGGGGCAACCTTTATTATTTTCTGGGCGCATTTTACCTGTACTTTATAAACGGAGTTTTTATTAGCCTGGCCACATTCCTCATCGTGCGTTTTCTAAACTACCCTAAAACACAATTTATCGACCCGGTGCGTGAGCGCAGGGTAAAATTCTGGATTACGTTTTTTGTAATCATCACCATTATTCCAAGTATTTACCTGGCTTACCTTACGGTAGAACAAAGTTTGTTTGAACGTAATGCCATGCGTTTTGTGAAAGAAGAGCTTAACTTTAACAATACGCGGGTGGTTAGCCAAAACCTTATCTATCAGCGAAACAGCAGAAAAATTGAAGTATCACTTTTTGGTGAATTTGTTCCCCAGGAATTAATTGAAAATGCGAATCGAAAACTGCAAAGCTATAACCTGCAAAAAACCGAATTGGTGGTGCTGCAAGGGTACAATCCGAATAAGGTTGATTTAGCCAACCTTCGCAGCGGTGTGATTGAAGAACTGTATCGGAAAAATGAACTGATCATCCGGTCGAAAGATGACCGTATCCGCCTCCTTGAACAAGAACTTGCCGATGTCAAAGCAATCCAGGCTTTAAGCATGGATATTGGTGCCGAGTTGAGGGCACTCTATCCCACATTAGCTGATTTTAGCATCAACCAAAACCTTCTTTTTCACAAGGATAAGGTGAACCCCGATACGGTTTACCTGGCCTATGTGCATTTCACCAAAAAACCACCTCGCAGGGAAGTGATCAAATTGGAAGATTGGCTGAAAGCAAGGGTAAAATCAATACGAATAAAACTTATTTCTCAATAATCTTACTTCTTAAATTCCAGTTTGGCTTTCAGGTTTTCTTTGCCTCCAACTTCAACAACCGATGAACCGTAAACCCGTATGGTCGATTTAATAAAATCATCTTCATTTGCTTTGTAAATATTGTCTACATATTTCTGAGGATTGCGGTCAATATACGGAAACCAGGTGCTGTGTATCTGAATCATAATGCGGTGGCCCTTCTTAAAGGTATGGAGCACATCTTGTAACGGAAATTCCACTTCGGTGATTTCGTTGGGTTTAAACGATTCAGGTTTTTCGAAACTGTTTCTAAACCGGCCGCGGAAAACTTCACTGCGCACCAACTGCTGGTACCCGCCCATCACAATGTTTTTAGGATTATGATCATAGTTAGGATGATCATCCGGGTACACATCGATCAGCTTCACTACAAAATCGGCATCCGTGCCGGTCATCGAAACCTTCAGCCTCGCCATCATTTCTCCGGCAAGCACCACCTCCTCGGTAAGCACATCGGTTTCAAAGGTCAGCACATCAGGCCTGCGCGAAGCATGCCGTTGGTCATCGCTCATAAAGCGCCTTGGCGTAAACGTAAGCCCTTCGGTTTGCGAAGTGTAGGGAACCGGCTTGGCTGGGTCGCTGATGTACTCAAACACCGCTTCCTGCGGTGTGGGTGTATTCACGTACAGTTTACCCCCCTCACCAAAATACAATTTAAGGGGATTGTATTCGCGGGGCGGCCAGTGGTCGAACGTGCGCCATTCTTTTTTGCCCGTATCGAACATATAGGCTTCAGGTAATTCGGGCTGACCCTCATCTTTCAGGTAGTAGGCGAAAAACTTGCGTTCGATTTCGCGCTGGTAAAAGGTGGAAATACTATCACCAAAGTAAATATGGTTATGTGTTGATTTCCCCTGCTCGCGGGCCCAGTCGCCATGCCCCCACGGACCCATGACCAGTGTATTTTTTGCAGCCGGACTGTTCGCTTCAAGCGACTTG
>CAYNIH010000304.1:0-2809 GCA_964397115.1 uncultured Roseivirgaceae bacterium
TTTTTCCATGCAGCGTGACCTCTCCAGCGATATCTCGCTGCGCGGGCTTGTTGGGTTAAATGCCCGTAATGACAAGTTTGAGCGGAATGGTATTTATTCGGAAAACCAAATCGTTTTCGGGTTCTTCCGGCACAGTAACTTTAATACCTCGGCTTCAAACAGCGCAGCTTTTGACGGCAGGTTTTTTGAATCAACTTCCGAAAGCCAGTTGTATGGTGCCTATGCCGAAGTAGCATTTGGGTATAAGGATTTCGCTTTCCTGAACCTAACCGGTCGTAATGACTGGAGTTCAACGTTGGAGAAGGGCAATAATTCGCAATTTTATCCCTCAGTGAGTGCTTCCTTTATTGCTACGGATGCGTTCAGCAACCTTAAATCCAATACCCTGAATTACTTGAAGATCAGGGCAGGCTTTGGGTCGTCAGCAAGTTTTCCTTCTCCGTATGGTACCCGAACGGTTATTTCCTCAAATGCCCGTTCGTTTGTTGATGCCGGTGGCGCGATAATTTCAACCCATCAGATTAGCAACTTCCTTGGTAACCTTAACCTCAGGCCCGAGTTGTACCAAGAATTTGAAGTGGGTGTTGAAGCCAGGCTCTTGAACGAGCGGGTTTCGTTAGATCTGACAGCCTTTAACAGGCGTACGGCTAAAGGGATTGTTAATGCCCCTATTGATCCGTCAACCGGTTATACCAGCACATTCCTGAATCAGGGTAAAATTGATAACAAAGGCATTGAGGCAGTACTCAGTGCAACCCCGATAAAACTTTCCTCTGGCCTGCAGTGGGACATTGCTCTTAACTTTACATTGATCAGAACGGAAGTCGTTACGTTGGGTACCGGCCTGGATGAAATTGCACTCTCCGGATTTACAAACCTTGGTAATTTTGCGGTGCCCGGCCGTCCGATGAATATCATTAAAGGTACCACCATTCTTAAGGATCCGGAAGGTAACCGGGTGGTAGGAAGTGATGGTTTGCACGTTATCGCGCCTCAGATTGGCGAGTTGGGCGATCCAAATCCCAAGCACCTTACTACGTTAATCAACACCATCTCGTTTAAGGGTATTTCGCTTAACTTCCAGTTTGACTACCGCCACGGAGGACAAATGGTGGCCTGGACTCCTGCAGGGTTACTTGCACGGGGTGTATTGGCCGGCCGTGAAAATTTTGATCGCGACCAAATCTTCATCCTTCCGGGCGTGAAGCAGGTAGGTACAGACGTGGAGGGGAATCCGATTTATGTTCCCAACGACATCCAGATTACTGCAGCCGACTATGGTTTTAACTCGCAGTTCTTTGGCCGGAATGACAACAGTGTGTTTGACGTAACCACCATTCGTCTTCGCGAGGTAAACCTGAGCTATACCTTACCCAAATCGCTCCTGAGCAAAACTCCCATTAAGGGTGCTTCCATTACGCTTACCGGCAACAACCTGTGGTTCAACGCAGTTAACGTGCCTAAGTATGTAAACTTCGACCCGGAAGTATCGAGCCTTGGGGTTAACGGAGGTATTGGTTTCGATTACCTCACCGGCCCCAGCATGAGGCGGTATGGTGTAGTATTACGGGTATCCTTCTAACTTTTAACCCTTAATGAAAATGAAATACGTTAAAATAATATTGCTTTCACTGGCTTTGGTTACGGGCGCATCCTGTACGCTTGACCTACGGGAGAGCCCCAATGCGTTGCAACCTGGCCAAGAGTTGCCCAGCCTGGTGCTCAATACTTTGCAGATTAACCTGGCTGATCTGTTTCAGGGAGCCAGTACAAACGGCATGCAGCAAACAAGGTTGCAAAATGGTGCCGGTACCGAATACCAGAACTCGGTGAGACCTGAAACTTTTGATGGTCTTTGGTCAACCGCGTATTCCGGTATTTTGGTTGAAGCCAATTCGCTTATCCCTTCGGTAGAAGCTGCCGGGTACATGCGGCACGCAGGCATTGCCCGGGTTATATCGGCTTATACCTTAACCGTATTGGTTGATTTCTTTGGCGATGTGCCGTTTTCGCAGGCCTTCCAGGGTTCAGGAAACTTTAACCCGGTACTGGATGATGAGCAGGATGTGTACGACATGGCGGTAACCATGCTTGAGCAGGCAAAACTGGATTTAACAACCCCGCTCACAACAGCAGGTGGTTTACAAAATCCGGTGTCGCCTGCAATAACCGATATGTACTATAATAACGATTATAGCAAATGGGTTAGGCTGGCAAACTCGTTGTTGCTTAAAATTTACCTGAATACGGGCGATGTACCAGCGTTGAATACCGTGATTGCCGATCCAGGTGGACTGATCTCAGCTCAAAACCAGAACTTTATATTCCGCTATGGAACCAACTCTTCTGCACCCGATTCCCGCCATCCCCGGTTTGTGGCCAATTATCCGGCCGGTGGTGGCAACTACATGAGCAACTGGCTCATCTGGCACATGTTTCATGGATATGATGCACAGCAAAATGGCGCACCTGGCGACCCGCGCATCCGGTTCTACTTCTATCGTCAAACCAGCGTAAATAGTACGGATGCCAACCAGATTCGCTGCTTAACTGAAAATGTACCCTCACATTACCCGATATCAACAGGTTCGGCAATTGTGCCTAATAATATAGCCGGCATACCCCCGATGGGCGAGCAGGTTGGTCAGCCTTCGGTTGATCCGACTGACCCGGCATGGAGCAGAACCTTCTGTTATCCTTCTGACCGAGGCTATTGGGGCCGCGACCATCAGGATAACCAGGGTATTCCTCCGGATGGCTTGCTGCGTACTGCATGGGGCGCTTATCCGTCAGGCGGACGTTTTGATGC
>CAYNIH010000305.1:0-2664 GCA_964397115.1 uncultured Roseivirgaceae bacterium
CGGGATGAAAAAACTTACCGAATACCCGGCTTCACTGGCCCGAATGCGAAGGCCGGCACCGGCTCCGTAGGTGTTCCTAAGCCGGCTGTCGGTATTTTTTATTCCTACTCCGGAAGAGGTGCTGTCCATAACTTTTTTTGCCTTGGTACCAAGGCCGTCATCTCTTACTTCAAAGAAAATGGTTTGATTAAGGCGTTTTACGGTAAGGGTTATGGTACCGCCTGAGTCTTTGGGAGCAATGCCGTATTTCACGGCATTTTCTACCAGCGGCTGCAAAATCATTGGCGGCACTTTAATACCGAGGCAGGTAAAATCAACCTGTTTGACAAACTGAAGCCGTTCGCCAAAGCGTACTTGCTGAATTTTGATGTAATTATCAATGAAGTCAATTTCATGGATGAGTTTTACCAATTGGTCGCCATGCGAATCGAGTGCATACCGGAAAATATCGGAGAGCTGTGTGATGACCTTGCGGGCATGCTCCTTGCTTGACCCTACCAGCATATTGATGGAGTTAAGCGTGTTGAATAAGAAGTGCGGGTTAATTTGCGACTTAAGCAGGGATAGCTGCATCTCGCGGTTTTTGATGGCCAGTTCGCCTTTCTCCTTTTCACGCTTTTGCATTCGCTCAAAGTAGCGGATGATGTAATACACGGCCGCGGTAATCACGTACTGATTTTGAAAATGCAACCCTTCCCAGCGCAGCAAGCCCACCATGTGATCCTTCCAGTTATCGAAGTAAACATAGCCTTCAACGTAATCCTCAAGGTAATACCGGAACGAACCCATTGCCAGAAAGAAAACCATCGCTCCGGCAATGTGCCCGGCAACCTGGATGTAAATATTGTAACGGAAAAGAAAGTGGGAGTACAGCAAGATAAGGGAGATGAAAACGCACAAGGCTTCAAAAAGGTACAGGGCATTCCAAAAAACATACATGAAGGGTTTCTCCAGCTGGTATTCGATGACCGAACTGACAGAAAAATTTATAAAATACCACAAACAGAGCAGGAGGTACGCCTGTTTCCAGATACGCGGTATTTTCTCCAGGTTAATCAACGGGCTATAATTTGTTCGTTAAAGTTACATCAAAGAAGGTAAACGCGCTTAAGCCTTGCCTTTCATCGGTAAACAGGCAGAAAACGCAGATAACCTTACCCGGCATTTGAAAGTAGGAGGCGAATGCTCAATTTTAGAATTCCGAACGTATGAGAGCATTGTTAATCCTTGCGCTTTTTCTGTTGTGGTGTGCACCGGCCAGTGCACAAAAAATTACCATTACGGGTAAGATTACCGACCAGGAGACCGGTGAGGCTTTACCTTTTGCAACCGTGAGCATCAGGGGGAAATCCATCGGCACGGTAAGCAACCTGCAGGGTGAATTTGATTTTTACGTTCCCGCTGAATACCGAAACGAAATACTTGTCATCAGCATGCTCGGCTATTACAACTTTGAAGCGCCCGTGTGGTCAGCTACCGATAAACTGCTTTTGGCAGAGTTAAAGCGGTCAACCACCGTGCTTGATGAAGTAGTGGTGCGTGACTCGCTTTCGGGCGGAGATATTTTGCGAATTGCCCTTAGCCGGATTGAGTCCAATTATCCGATGAACCCTTTTCTGATGGAAGGATTCTACCGCGATGTAAAAAAGGTGGCCGGCACCTACATCTCACTGCTGGAGGCCGCGGTAGAAATTTACGATGAAGATTATGCCGAACCACGCAATAAGTACAAACTACGCGAACGGGTACGGCTTATTGAAGTGAGGAAAAGCATTGGCTATGAAAGCCGGTTTACCACATTTTTTGATCAGGATAACCTGCTGGAGGATTTGCTGCTGCATAACAACATCCGCTACCGCCAGATTGAAGCACGCGAGGAGATGTTTGCCGGCATGATCCGCGAGGCCGATTCGTACTACAACGGCCACGAAATTTTTGTCATTACGCATACCCAACAGTACGTTCTTAAAATATTTATTGACAAGCGAACGTATGCCATAGTGCATTTGGAGTATGAAACTGGAGCTTCCAACGAACCTGTGGGTAAAAAGAAAAACCTGGTGGGCCGTTTTGCCGGCCTCCGGAAGACCATCGACTTTCGCGAGCTCAACGGTAAAATGTACCTGAACTACCTGAGCATGGTTTCGAAAGTAAACTGGCACGATCGCAATAGAAACGAATTGAAATTCGGAACGGAACTACACCAGCAATTGCTTATCAACAACATAAAAGACGGTACCAGCGAGCGGATAAGAACCACCGAACGGATGCGCAATTACGGCCTGCAATACCAGGACCGACCCTACAACAAAGAATTCTGGGACAGCTATAACCTGATTAAGGATACCCCGCTGGACAGGCAGGTGCTTGATGACCTGGAAAAGGCAGGCCCCCTGCACAAGCAGTTTGAAGGGAAGCACTAACCCGTAGCTACCTTACTCCGATTCGCTCATTCCACTCGTAAACCTTGCTGGCAATATCATTAAGCAGGTTGGGCTCCTTCTCCAGGGCATTTCCGATGACGATCAGGTCGGCCCCGGCCTGAAGTGCTGCTTCTGCTTTAGCGGGTGTATTAATGCCGCCACCGACAATTAGCGGAACGGAAACGGCTTTTCTTACTGCACTGATCATTTTTGCGCTGATTTCCTTTTCGGCCCCGCTGCC
>CAYNIH010000306.1:0-2644 GCA_964397115.1 uncultured Roseivirgaceae bacterium
TACGGCTAACCAACTATGGTGAATTTTTAGCCATGCAAGAACCGGAATATGAGGTGCAAATTCATGAGTTCAGTTCCTGGAGTTGTGTTCATGGTGTAGAGCGCTGGCGTAATGATTGCGGATGCAACTCGGGCAAGCCGGGCTGGCACCAGAAGTGGCGTAAACCTTTGCGCGATGCACTGGACTGGCTGCGCGACCAGCTCGCTGAGTTGTATGAGCGCGAAGCCTCTTACTTTTTAAAAAAACCCTGGGAAGCCCGTAATGAATATAT
This sequence comes from uncultured Roseivirgaceae bacterium, assembly GCA_964397115.1. Lineage (GTDB taxonomy): Bacteria > Bacteroidota > Bacteroidia > Cytophagales > Cyclobacteriaceae > UBA2336. The sequence goes on from CAYNIH010000306.1 coordinate 272, forward strand.
CGGAGTAATACTGAAGCGTAACGATGACACCATCCGGAAATTCCTGAAGGATCATGCTTCTAAAACGGCTGAGCCCAGCAAAGTGCTGCGCTTGCTGGAAATGCAGCGGCATGCCATGCTGATGTACACCAGTTGTGGCTGGTTTTTCGATGAACTGTCGGGTATTGAAACCACGCAGATCATCCAGTATGCCTGCCGGGCTATTCAGTTGGTTAGCCAGGTGGCTAATTACGATCTGGAAAAGGAATTTATTTCCAGGCTGGAATCCGCACCCAGCAATGATCCGGAACTGCGCAATGGCGCTGTTGTTTACGAGCGGCTTGTACTCCCTTCAAAGACCAACTTGCAGCGGGTTGGTATGCACTACGCGGTGGCTTCGTTGTTTGAAGAGGACCCTGAAAATTTCCCTATTTTCAATTATACAACTGCCAACGAATTTTTTCTTCGCAAAGAAGCCGGTGAACAGCGCCTGGTGGTAGGCATAACACGGGTAAAATCCAATGTAACCCGCTCGGAAAAACGGTTTGCTTTTGCCGTGTTGTATATGGGTAAACACAACATCATCGGCAATATTTCGGTGGATATGAAGGAAGAGGACTTTGCCTCCATGCAGGTACGCGTGGTGAATGCCTTTGATGAAGGCCGGCTGGGCGATGTAATCGGACTTATGCAAACCTACTTTGGTCCCGAAAAATATACCTTATGGCAGTTGTTTAAAGATGAAAAACGCAAGGTATTGGATATGATTACCCGCCAGAGCATGGCCGAACTGGAAGAATCGCTGCGCAGGGTGTATAACCGCGATTACCCGCTGGTAAATGCCCTGGCGCACAACAACATTCCGATTCCAAAAGCCTATACCACCACGTTTGAATATATTCTGAATGCCGATTTGATCGATAGTTTTGAATCGGAGAAAATAAACATTAAGAAAATCGAGCGCGTTATGGGGGAACTGGCCGCATGGGAACTGCACATTGAAGACCCCGACAAAGTAGCGCGGCTTGCAGGTGAAAGCATTTTTAAGGAGTTAAGGAGGATAAGCGCTGAACGCGGCAACCTGAGACGCATTGAACGGCTGAACCGGCTCTTTCCGTTGTTGCGGAAGTTTAAACTTGAACCGAACCTTTACAAAAGTCAGAACCTTTATTTCGAAATTTCAAAAGGAGAGGACACGCAAACCTTAAGCAATAAAGCCGAGTGGATTAAGCAGTTTAAATTATTAGGTGAAAACCTGGGGGTGAGGGTTTAGCAGGATACTTTCTTTTTTAAACTTCTTATATTTTTCAACTTTAATTCTTTTGAATAACTACGTTATGAGAATCACAATTTGGTTTTTCCTGCTTCTGGCTAACGCACAGGTGGGGTTTGCGCAGTATGCTTACGATAAGGGTTACTTTATTAACAATAATGGCGAACGAACGGAATGTCTGATTAAACGGCTTGATGGGGAACTCACTCCTAAGAAGATTGAATATAAAATAAATGATAACTCCGGTTCAACTGTATTGCAAGTGGACGATGTGAGTGAATTTGGTATTACCGGTGAAGCCGTTTTTATCCGTACAACTGTTTACATCGACCGATCAAGTAGCGACCTGAACAAGGCAACATCGAACCGCAATCCTGAATGGAAGAGTGAGACTCTTTTTCTGAAAATTCTTGTAGCGGGAGAAGCCAGTTTGTATGTATATAAGGAACACGGGCTAACGAGGTTCTTTTTTAAAGTACGGGAGGGCGAAATCCAGCAACTTGTGTACAAGGTATTCTATCCTTATTCGGATAAGATTGCCTATAATAAAACCTATCTTGACCAACTTCAGAAATCCCTGGTTTGCGATAAAATGCCGGCAAAAATTAATGTCTTGTACGAGGCTAAACCATTAATCAATTTATTCGAAAAATATAATGAGTGTATGGGTGCTGGTCCTGTTGAAGTCGTGAAGGAAAATAAGGCACCGTTTACTTTGGGCATTTCTTTCAGGCCCGGATTTAATTTCTCTTCCTTCACAGCAACCGCCAAGGCTGGCGTTCAGCAATTTACTGCTGACTTCAGTCCGAAGTTAACCTATAGAGCAGGCGCGGAATTGGAGGTTTTTCCATTTTTTATCAATAGAAATAAAAAGTGGTCACTCACAATAGAACCAAACTATCACTATTATACTGATGAGTATGTTGAGAATGAGAAAACCTATTCAGTTGACTATGCATCTATTGAAATTCCTATCGGAATCAGGCGTTATTTTTACCTTCCCAACAATCGGGCAATTTTTCTAAACGTAAATCTCGTTTATGATTTTCCTATCGGTAATTCTGGCGGACAAATACCAAGTAACTTCATTACGGATGCTGTGTTTGAATATCAGCTTGTGT
>CAYNIH010000307.1:0-2642 GCA_964397115.1 uncultured Roseivirgaceae bacterium
CGCTCCTTTAACTGGGGTTTTGAACCGGGAAAAGTTGTCCGCCTGGAAATGTCATAACTCGCATAGAGCAAGGCGGTAAAAAATACAATCACCGCCCCGATAAAAACTTTTCGCGAACGACTCATAAATAGAAAAGAGGCCTTGGGCCTCTTCGCGGGTTATCCTTTTACTTTTTTAACCACCGCTTCAAATGCTTCGGGGTGGTTCATGGCCAGGTCGGCCAGAACCTTGCGGTTAAGGTCAATGCCCGATTTCTTTAGTTTGCCCATAAATTCAGAGTATGACATATCGTGCTGGCGTACACCGGCATTAATGCGGGCAATCCACAGGTTACGGAATTCTCTTTTCTTTTGTTTACGGTCGCGGTAGGCATAAACAAGGCCCTTTTCAATGGCGTTCTTGGCTACCGTCCATACATTTTTTTTGCGGCCGAAATACCCTTTGGCCTTTTTGAGGATGCGCTTGCGTTTAGCGCGCGATGCTACATTGTTTACTGATCTTGGCATGGTACATTACACGTTTTTGGTTGAAGGCGACCAAGTCATAGCCTGATTCTTTGGGCACAGCAACCGGGTTTAACAATTTAACCTTCCCGTTTCACGGGATATCTTAAAAAGCGTAAGGCAGCATGGGCTTGATGTTCACCACATCGGTGGCCTTTACAACGGCCTTTTTGGTAAGCCTGCGCTTTTGTTTTGTTTCTTTCTTGGTAAGAATGTGGTTCTTATAGGCACGCTTATGCTTTATTTTGCCGGTGCCGGTAACCTTAAACCGTTTCTTCGCTCCTGATTTTGTTTTTACTTTAGGCATTGCTTCGTTGTTATTATTTCGAGCCCTTCCCTTTGGGTTGAATAAACATCGACATCCGTTTACCCTCCAGTTTAGGCAACTGCTCTACTTTACCTACCTCCTCAAGGGCCTGGGCAAATTTCAGCAACAAAATTTCTCCCCGTTCCTTGTACACAATGGTACGTCCGGGAAAAAACACAGTGGCCTTTACTTTGGCACCTTCCTGGAGGAAGTTTATAGCGTGTTTCAACTTAAAGTTGAAATCATGCTCTTCGGTATTAGGGCCAAACCGAATCTCCTTCACCACCACCTTTACAGCTTTCGATTTGATCTCCTTCTGTTTTTTCTTTTGTTCGTATTTAAATTTGGAGTAATCAACAACCTTACAAACGGGTGGGTCCGCATTCGGTGAAATCTCTACCAAATCGAGGCCCTGCTCCTGAGCTATTTTCAACGCCTCCCGAACCGGGTAAACATCCACTTTAACGTTTTCGCCAACCAACCGCACCCTGGGCGCGGTTATTCTTTCGTTAATCCGGTAGGGCTCTTCGGGTCGCTGGGGCCCCCTCCGAAAGAAGGGTCTGTTCGTCTGGTTTATGATACGTTCTTCCTGTTTAAATCAAACAATACCCCGCTAAATCCAATACTGGTTTAACGGGAAAGGCTGCAAATATCGGTATATTCATCAAGAATCAAAATCAGTCGCCAAACATTTCGTATTATAGGGGTGAAGCAGCTTCCAGCCGGAATTGATTAACAAAATCGGTTAGCGAAAGACTGCCTTTATCGCCCTGACCGTGCCTGCGTACCGAAACAGAATTTTCGACTGATTCGCGTTCGCCAACAATAAGCATATAGGGAATTTTCCTGATTTCAGCATCGCGAATTTTTCTTCCGATTTTTTCATCCCGGTCATCTACAAAACCCCTGATATCCAAATCTTTAAGGGTGTTAAGAACAACCTGTGCATAAGCATTAAACCGCTCTGAAATGGGCAGCACGGTAACCTGATCAGGCGACAGCCACAAAGGAAAGTTACCCGCACAATGTTCAATTAATACAGCTACAAACCGCTCCAACGACCCAAATGGCGCACGGTGAATCATCACCGGGCGGTGGCGCTGGTTATCGGCACCAACATATTCCAACTCAAACCGTTGGGGCAACTGGTAGTCAACTTGTATGGTGCCCAACTGCCAACTCCGGCCAAGCGCATCTTTAACCATAAAGTCAAGTTTAGGGCCGTAGAATGCGGCCTCCCCTTTTACCGATACAGTTTTCAGGCCCCGTTCATCGGCAGCCTCCTGTATTTCACGTTCGGCCCTGTCCCACAACTCATCGGCCCCGATGTACTTTTCTTTATTGGCCGGATCGCGAAGCGAAACCTGGGCGGTGTAGTTAGTAAAGCCCAGCGAATTAAATACATGTAAAACCAGATCAATCACTTTTACAAATTCTTCTTTCACCTGATCAGGACGGCAAAAGATGTGGGCATCGTCCTGGGTAAAACCCCTTACGCGGGTAAGCCCGTGCAATTCACCGCTTTGTTCATAACGGTACACTGTTCCGAATTCAGCCAGACGAATGGGTAAATCACGGTAGGACCTCGGCTTGGAGTTATATATTTCGCAATGATGCGGGCAGTTCATCGGCTTAAGCAGAAATTCTTCGTTGGCATCCGGTGTGTGAATCGGCTGAAACGAGTCCTTTCCATATTTTTCGTAATGGCCGGAGGTTATATAAAGCGCCTTGCCCCCGATGTGGGGAGTGACCACGGGGTCATACCCGGCCTTTACCTGAGCCCGCCTCATGAATTGCTCAAGCCGCTCGCGAAGAATGGTTCCTTTAGGAAG
>CAYNIH010000308.1:0-2631 GCA_964397115.1 uncultured Roseivirgaceae bacterium
TGGCCGCCGGGGCGGGTGCCGGGCCCGCCGTGGCGAACACCAGCGCCAGGCACATAGCACCGGCACCCGAAATAAGCCAACCGATAATACTAATACCACCATAAATACCGAGCGTAGCCGGCAACATGAATAAGGCCGAGGCAATCATGTTTCCCATAACCAGCGAGGTGCTGGTCCATAACCCGATTTGCTTTGGCGTTTTTGTCATGCGATACGTTGGGGTGTTGAATATACATTAAACCGGTTATTGCGAACGAACCCCAATAACGTAATTCCACAGTCGGCAGCTAACTGCACAGCCAGGCTGGATGGCGCACCTACGGCAGCAAGCACAGGAATTCCGGCCATGGCCGCTTTCTGAACCAGTTCAAAACTTGCCCTGCCGCTTACCAACAAAATGAAATGAGTTAACGGGATTTCGTTTTTAACCAGCATGGCGCCAATCACTTTATCCAGCGCATTGTGCCGGCCAATATCTTCGCGCAGCAACTGCAGCTTGCCTTCGCGGGTAAACAACCCCGAGGCATGAAGGCCTCCGGTATGTTCAAACACATGCTGGGCATTCAGAAGCGCACCGGGTAACGAATGTATGACTTCGGGCGTTGCCCGCCACGAAACCGGAATCACAGGACAACGTTGGGTAACCGCACTGATGGAAGATTTACCGCATACCCCGCAACTGGAGGTAGTATAAAAATTTCGCTGGAGTTTTTTAAAATCAATTTCAACATCAGGCTTCAATTCCACCCGCACCACATTATCCTTCTCTTCTGCCCGGCCAACATCCTCACAGTATTTTATGCTCTCAACCTGCTGGTACGATTGGATTATTCCTTCGGTGAACAAAAAGCCAACGGCCAGTTCAAAATCGTGTCCGGGGGTGCGCATGGTAACCGACAGGCTTTGCTGATGCCGGTTGCCCATGGGCCCGTACCCGATGCGGATTTCGAGGGGCTCCTCGGTAGCTAACAAATCCGGGCGTACTTCCCGCTCACCCTGTGCAATCGTTGTTACCTCTACCGGACGAACATGAGCGGTCATCTGAATTATTTAATTGAAAGAATAAAACTAACCAATTAAATTTGATTGATGAAGGTTCGAAAAACCACGTTTGAAGAAGATCTGAAAGTGAAGGAGGAATATTTTCTGAAGCTTACCGGTGAGGAACGGCTGAGGCTGATGAGGCAAATCAATGACCGATTGCGTAAGCCGGGTGTCAACTATGAACTTAGTAATAAACGGGTAAGGGTAATCCGGTTAACGTGAGCATCTTTAGAAGGCGATAAAAAATTATTAGATGAATACGATGTTGCCGTACTAAAGAAACTCAGGCGGCATAACTCATAAATTTACGACAACCCGCTAATCCTTCCTTCATTATCAATGTCCATGGCCAGGGCAGCCGGCACGTTGGGCAGGCCGGGCATGCGCAGGATGTCACCGGTTATGGGGATGACAAACCCGGCTCCGGCAGCCACTTCAATTTCGCGCACGGTAATGATAAAGTCTTTAGGCCTGCCCAGTTTCTTCGCATCGTCCGAAAAGCTGTTTTGCGTTTTGGCAATACACACGGGCACTCCATTCAGGCCAATGCGCTCAATACGCTTCAGGTTTTGTTTTGCCCTTGGCAGGAACTCCACATCTTTTGCTCCATAGATTTTCACAGCCACTGTTCTCACTTTTTCTTCAATGGAGGCCTTCCAATCATACACCGGCCAATACTTACCATGAAACGAATCGGCTGCTTCGGCAACTTTTTTGGCCAGGTCGGTCATGCCGGCACCGCCTTTTTCCCATCCCTCGGATAATGCAATATCAACACCCAACTCTTCGCATTTATTTATTACCCACCGGATCTCCTCATCCGTATCAGAAATAAATTTATTGAGTGAAATAACAGCCGGCACGCCAAAAATTTTTGTGTTCTCAATGTGCTTTTCAAGGTTTGCAAAACCAGCTTCAATCGCCTTCAGGTTGGGTTTGGTCAGTTCTTCGCGGGGCATGCCCCCGTGATATTTTAATGCCCGGATGGTAGCCACCAGCACCATAGCGTGGGGCGAGAATCCGCCATAGCCGCACACGATATCAATAAATTTTTCAGCGCCCAAATCGGAACCAAAACCAGCTTCGGTAACCACGTAATCCGACAGGCTCATGCCCATGCGGGTGGCGATTATTGAGTTGGCGCCCTGGGCAATATTTCCGAACGGACCTCCGTGAATAATGGCCGGGTTCCCTTCAAGCGTTTGTACAAGGTTGGGTTTAATGGCTTCTTTCAACAGCAGGGCAACAGCACCTTGTGCCTTCAGGTCGCGTGCAAAAATTGCTTTTTGTCCGTAGGTGTCGCCAACATAGATGTTGCCTATTTTTTCTTTCAACTCGTTCATGTCCTTTGCCAGGCAAAGGATGGCCATAATTTCGGAGGCCGCTGTAATGTTGAAACCCGTTTCGCGGATCATCCCACCGTTTTTGCCGCCCAGGCCCGTAATCAGGTTGCGTAAGGCTCTGTCGTTCATGTCCATTACACGCTTCCACTCCACCGTGCGCGGATCAATTTTTAAACCGCCATCAGGCTTTTGAATATCATTGTCTATCAAGGCGGCCAGCAGGTTGTTGGCTTTTTCCACCGCG
>CAYNIH010000309.1:0-2617 GCA_964397115.1 uncultured Roseivirgaceae bacterium
TAGAACCGATCAAATGAATACTTAACCATTACCGGGAGGTGAAACCAGCTTGACCGTTCAACAAACTCATGCCTGTCGCGCCCAAACACATTAAACCGCTCGCGTTTGTAATTGGTAAACGTAAAACCAAATTCAGCAGAAAGGGCAAGGTGTTCAGAATAATTCCAGTCAACCCCGCCTAATGCCTGAAAACCCGGTTTTATCGTATACTTGGTATCAATAGGCACCGTACCCGAGGAGGGTAATATTTCATGAATTACGCGGTTGATGGAAACGTTTGTTCCAATACGGGCATACAAAGTAAATATAGGTGAGGAAGTGAACTTTTTACTTAGGTAAACCAAATCAATCGGGTCAACATTCGGATCGGTTGTGTATTCCGGGTTGGCTTTCAGAACCTCGAGGTAACTGGATTCTGCAGCGAGCGGATCATCCAACAACAGGTACACCTGAGTTAATAACAGGTAGGCACGCTGGCTCTGTTCCCGGGTAAAGCCATTGCGGATGCAGTTGGCCAGCATGCCTGGAACGCCATAAAATCGCCCGGCATTAAATTCTTCGTATGCCTGATTTAACACCTGTTCGCAGGTCACTTCTTGCGCATAAGCGCAATTCGAAAGAACGATTAAAGCAGCCCCAACTATAGAAGATACCCTGCGCATGACCTCTACTGATAATCTTTAATGAGAAGGTTTACACACGTTGTTTCGTAATCAATATCAGTACCGACATAAGTTTTCCATTCTTCCTGCGTCATGTTACGCGACATTTTGGGGCAAATCTGGCTGGCCAGGAATTTCGCGTCTGTTGGCCAGATGCGGATTTCTGATTCATGGCAGGCGGCAATCAGGTAATCGCTGCCTCGGGCAAAAGCAATATCCCAAACAAACCCATTATTGTTATCCATTACAACAGGTAAGTCTTCGGGATTATCAAGCACCCACATTTGCAGACGTTTATCCGCACCCGCGCTGGCAAGCAGTTTGCCGTCCGGAGAAAATTCTACATCATACACTCCGGCTTTGTGGCCGGTAAACTGGCGTTCGTCCTTTCGGGCAGCCAGATCAAACAGTTTAACCAGTCCGCGCTTATCATTTATTTCAAATGTGCCGTAGGCAAGTTTTTTCCCATCCGGACTGTACTTAACCGATAAAATCTGAGATCCATTAAGTTCAATGAGGGTTTCAGCCTTACCGGTTTGGATGTCAATGATTATGACTTGCCCAGACCATGAAGCACCGGCAATACTGCTTCCATCAGGACTTACCGCCAGCGCCTTTACTTCAAACGGAAGGGTAACCAATGCTTTAGCTTTTCCGGTTTGGTGATTAATTAATGAAACAGTGCGGTTTGATTTTGCAACCACAAAGCCGCTGTTATCCGGCAAAAACTCTAATGCATGGGTTGAGCCGGTAAGTCCTTTAACTGTAACCGGCTTTTTAGATTTAGCCTGCAGGTCATATACCTGCACCGCTGCTGAGTCTGTTCCTACAGCCAGGTAGCGCTCATCTGGGCTAAGGGCTACCACCCGGTTTGGATACGGATTTTCAAAGCCGGTTGGCTCACTGGTTAGCTTTTCGTAATTACCAATAAAAATACGACCGTCAGCACCGGCAGCATAAAATGTTGTTGAACGGGATGACACGGCAACGGAGTTAATCCGGTTGCGGGGCGGACCTGGAACTTTAACGGCATTAAAACTTGAGCCGCTAAACAACCTCATGGCGTGGTAGAGGCCATTGTAGATGTACGGATCGTACTTTTTGCCTCCATACCGGGTGTTAAAATGGTAGGCTTGCATTATCTGTGCACCGGCTAAATCACGGTCGTCATCTTCCTGGAATGAAATACCCGCAAGTTTTTGAGCAACGGTGAGCATGTATAACCGGTTAGCCTTATCGTAGTTTTCGTTAGCACGTTTTGTCTCAATCTCAGCAATTAAGCGCTGCTCTTTTTCCTTTTCTCCAGCAGCAATTGCAAGGGTTTCCTGTTCCTTAGCCAATTTCAATGCCTTCTCTGCAGCCAAACGCTGCCGGTCGGCTTCGGCCAGCGCTTTTTTAACATCAATCAGTGCACGCTCAAGTTCTTCTTTTCTGCGGTTTGCCAACTTTGTAGCAGCTTCGGCTTCCCTCTGTCTTTGTTCGGCAATAGCTTTTTGATCAGCTGCTTCCTTTGCTCGATCTTTTGCAAGCCGGGTTTGATTGTCGGCTTCCACTTTCTGGATGTAAGCAAATACCAGGAACAGCAATGCAATTACTGCTGCAACTCCCAGAACCACCGCTGTAATGCGAGCCCTGCGCAACATGCGCCTTTGCTGCAGTTCCTGATTTTTAAGTTCGGCTTCGTAGGTGATGCGGCTGGTGTCAAGAAATACAATAGCCCTTTCAAACGCTTCATCATAACGTTGGGCCCATTCGCGTGTAGGACGTTGCTTCTTTTGCCAGTTCAGTGCCAGTTGCAGGTCGGGGGGCCGCCACAGGCCTGTTCGCCCAATCTGATACATGGCTGCCGCTTCGGATAAGCGCTTGTACATTTGGGCCGATTCAAACTCTTCATCAACCCAGGAGTTCAGGCGCGTCCAGATGCGCATTAAACTTTCGTGCGACAACTCAATAAT
>CAYNIH010000310.1:0-2607 GCA_964397115.1 uncultured Roseivirgaceae bacterium
TTCTGTTCACCGATTTTTTCCTGCAACTCCTTATTGCCGGGATCAAGCGCGGCTACGTTACAGGTGATGTGCATGGCTTCAAGCCATCCTCCTGTAAGCAACAACACACTCAGGTTAGCCCGTCCCTGGGTTTGCAGGTAATGGTTAATGTTGTTGAAATTCTGGGTAGTTATTAACAAGAGTGAGTCCAGATTCTTACTGTTTGTGGCCAGCCGGCCAATCGTTTCAATATCAAAAAACTGGCCAATATTCAGGCCGTCCGCAAGGCTTTTAATGGCCGACATGTATTTTACGCCATCCTGATTCTGTTCGTAAATATTGGTGTATCCCAAATCGGTACCGTAAATTCCAAGATTCAGTGCTTTTTTATAATTGCTGTTGTACTTAGGAAGGTTATCGGCTGAGTTGAGGTAGCTCACATTGTACTTTTTGCCGGATTCTTTGAGCAATACGGATATTTCCAGCGGGCTGGGTATTTGCTGAAGAATGTCACCAATTACGGCTTCCGAAATGGAGGGGCCGGTTACTTTTGTCGAATCAAGACTTTCCATGAAAGCCTGTTCATCCGACTTTTTGCCTGAACCGCAGGCCGTCAGAAGGGCTGCGAGTAAGGTGTACTGGAGTATTTTCATAAGGCTGAAATTAAGCAGTTACAAAGTTATAAATTCAGCATTCCTGGGCAAAACAGTACAAGGCTGCTATTTTTTCATTGGCAGGTTTACTTTGCCAAAAAGGTCCACAAATTTTCTAAGCAGTTCAAAGTACAGGGTCAGGTAAAAGAGAAGCGCCATTGCCCATATTACCAATAAGTTAAAACTATAGGTACTGAACGCTATACCCACGAAGTTCTTCTTCGGTGCAAAGAAATGGGTACGGTAATTGAAGAATCCGGCAGGCTGCGGGTCAAGAAATATTGGGTTGATTTCCTGGATGAGTTCCCCCCGGTATTCCAATATCCTGTTTTTAGTTGAAACATTTTTTACCAGATCAGCCAGGCTTTCGTTGTAATACTGGTTTTTAAATTCATTGAGTTTATAGGTTGAACCTTGCTCGTTCTCTTTTTTATAAATGATTTGTTCGCGGTAGGCAACGGCTTTATTATAGGCTTCCTGGTAAAATCTTCGGTAAGCCAGCAGGTACTCTTCCAATAATTTGCTGAACGAAGGAGTAAAAATTTCGAGCGACCACGGCTCGTTCAGGTTAACCTGTTCCAGGCCGCGTTTAAAATAGTCGTTCTTCAGTGTCTTACGGATGATTTCTAAATCGCTGGCCAGTTGTCTCCGTATCGAATCATTGGCCGACTTAATATTATCGGCAATACCCTTACGTTTTTTTTCAAGTTCGTCCGTCAGGAAAGAAGCCCTGAAATCGGCCTGGGACTCAATTTTTTCGTAGCTGTAATAGGGCTTTTCGTACGAGTTGTTGATGAAATTATAAACAGCCAAGGCTTCAAATGCCCAGCGCGATGCCATAAAATCGGCTATCAGGGGCACTTTGCCTTTGGTGCTGATGAGGTTGTTCAGCTTGTCGAACCGGAAGAGCAGCCCGCTGAGAATCATCTGCGGAATAAGCAGCAACGGGATTAACACGTAAACCGTAACAGCCGAGTTAAAGGCGGAGGAAATATTGAGGCCGAGCACATTGGCCATACACGACACAGAAAACAACACCAGCCAAAAGGGAAGAATCATGCGCCACTCTACTTCCAGGATTAAGTGGCCAATCAGTACAAAGGAAAGCGTTTGAATGGCTGACAGCGTAAACAAAATGGTTATTTTAGACATCAGGTAGCTGTTCCAACTCAGGTTAAGGAATGATTCGCGTTTTAATATTTTCCGATCGCGGATGATTTCTTCGGCACTTACGGTTAACCCCATAAACAGGGCGACCACAATACTCATTAGTATGAAAGCGGGAAAGTTGTCGTTAAACCGGAACAGGTACTCTTTGCCGCCAGGTGCACTCTTGTATTTGATAATGAAAGCAAGAATAAATGCCAGCAGGGGCGCTTCAAGCATGTTGATGAGCAGGTATTGCTTATTGCTCAGCTTGGAAAGGGTATCGCGGGTAATGAAAATTAACGTTTGCCTGATTTTGTTGGGCAGGTTAAGGGAATGAGGTGGCTCTTCCTTTACATCTTCTACTTTGTTTAGCTTAAAGCGCTCATTGTACCATTCGTGCCACTGCACGGGGGTTATCTTGCGCTTGTTGGTGGGTTGACCGTATTCATCTACCACCTTGGCTTCAATGATGTTGAAAATCTGTTCGGGGTTCACGTTCCCACAGGTTTCACACTGGCCGCGGTTGCTGTCAACCTGAAGGGTTGACTTTTTAAAATACGTTACTGCTTCAACCGGAGGACCGTAGTAAGCGGGGTAGCCGCCCGTGTCCATAATGATCATCTTGTCAAACATCTTGTAGATGTCGGATGAAGGCTGGTGGATGACCACAAATACCAGTTTTCCCTTCAGCGAAAGTTCTTTCAGCAGGTCAATTACATTTTCCGAATCGCGTGAAGAAAGTCCGGAGGTAGGCTCATCGAGGAAAAGAATGGCCGGTTCACGGATAAGTTCCAATGCAATATTGAGGCGTTTGCGTTGCCCTCCG
>CAYNIH010000311.1:0-2544 GCA_964397115.1 uncultured Roseivirgaceae bacterium
CCCATGATGTACCGCAGCGAGTGCATAAAGAACGCACCCTTACCATAAATATCACTATGATAAGCCTGGTCGGAGTCCACCTCTTCACCCTGAACGATCGGTAGCAGGTTTTGAGTTTGGAAGGCCGTGCGCTGCATGCGCTTTTTGTATGCCTCTTCGCCCGCGATTTCGCGAATGTGCAGGGCATCGGCATAGGTACAGATGCCTTCCTGTATCCACATGTGTGTCCAGTCGCGATTGGTTACTTTGTTGGCCCACCACTCGTGCCCGAACTCGTGCACCAGCAACCAATCAAAATCTCGACCGTTTATTTTTTCGTATCGGTACTTGTTACCGTAGGCAATCAGTGATTGATGCTCCATGCCCAGGTGCGGGGTTTCGCACAGGCCGATTTTTTCTTTTGCCCACGGATACTCGCCAAAGTATTTTTCCAGAATCCGGCAGGCCTCGGCCATCAGGTTGAGCAAGTGCATGGCTTTGCTTTCGTTTTCTTCCAGCACATAATAATCCATCGGCACAGTGTTTCCCGTAATTGTAGTGTACTGCCGGCTGATTTTTTTGTAGTTACCAATGTTAAACACCAGGCAATAGTTGCTGATGGTATAGCGTGTCTTCCAGTGAAAGGTTGTTTTATTTCCATTGGTTGTTTGCTTAACCAGTAATCCCGGGCCGGCAGCGGTTAGCCCTTTGGGTACGGTAATGATCAGGTCTGCGCCTTCGTTGGGTTCATCACTGGGATGGTCTTTGCAGGGAAAGAAAATCTTTCCGCCTTCGCCCTGGCAGGTAATGGCAATCCATGGATTTCCCTGCGAGTCTTTTTCCCACTGAAAGCCCCCGGTCCAGGGAGCACGCTCGGCAACAGCAGGCTTGCCCTCGTAATAAACCCGTACGATAGTATTTACTTCAGGTTTATTGTTCACATGGTTTGCTGCAATCAGAATAAGATCATCTTCGGTGTGCTGAAAGGTTTCCGGCTTACCGTTTACCAATACGTTAGTAACCTTAAGCCCGTGCCAAAAGTCAAGCAAGATGGTTTTTGGGGATTCAGAAAAAATCATCCTGATTTCGGCATAACCCGAAATGAATTGGTTAACTGGGTCAATATCCAGCGCAATGGTGTAATGCCGGATGTCCATAATCGCCTGTTCGGGTTTAAGCTTACCGCCCGATTTGAGGTTTTGAGACCAACCTCCAGGAGCAAGCAGCAACAGGAGGAATGAAATTGGAAACCGCATACGATGAATATGTATGATTAAGTTTTTAAAATAATCAAATTGATAAGAAGTTTGGTAATTTCCACCATCAATCGGCAGTAATCCTACTTACGCGGAATGGGGTGTTAGCTCAGCTGGTTTAGAGCACTACCTTGACAGGGTAGGGGTCGGGGGTTCGAATCCCCCACACCCCACACATCGTAAGCGAATACCATTAACTTAACTACCTGTTAAATGAGAAAGGGTTTTATTGTAGTGCTGGCTCTTCTATGGTCCTGCTCCGGCAAGCAGGCCGGCAAAAGTATTGAGTCCGACCTGGATGCTTACTTTTCTTCGTTCTTTAACCCCGGTGAACCCGGTGCCACAGTACTGATTTCAAAGAAAGGAAAGGTGGTTTTTTCAAAATCCTACGGCCTGGCCGATCTGCAAACCAAAGAGCCGGTTACTTCAAAAACACTTTTTAACCTCGGCTCCATTTCAAAAACTTTTGTTGCTTATGGTATTTTAATTCTGCGTGATCAGGGAAAACTTTCGCTGGACGACCCATTAGCGACTTATTTCAACGGCTTCAGGAATAAGTCTATTGCTGAAAAAGTTACCATCCGCCACCTGTTAACACACACTTCCGGATTACCAGATAACCGGAATGTGGCTGCGGATACGGTTTTTTACCTGACCGCCAAAGACCAAGAAAACTGGGAGCCCGTAATGCAGGCCGATTCACTCCACTTCGAGCCGGGCGAGCGTTTTGAATACTCTAACCCTGCATTTAACGCCCTTGCCCTGATTATTGAAAAAGTAAGCGGCATGAAGTGGCAGCAGTTTATTATAGAGAATATTTTTATTCCCTCTGGCATGACAACCAGCACGATTACCGATGGCGCCCATCCGGAGCAAGGTGTGGCGCACGGTTATGTTAAAATCCGCTCGGAGTGGAGGGAGGATGATTATGGTGAGGAGCCAACCTTTGCAGCAGCCGGCAATGGGGGCGTTTGGAGTTCGGCCGAAGAACTGATGTTGTACGAACAAGCCATCCGCAATGCCGTGTTCTTACCGAAAAAAACAATCGCTAAATCGCAAACCGTTCAGCACTTTGCCAACTGGAAAACCGAAACTCCTCCCTTTATTGGGCTGAGTTGGTTTATTGAACAAACATCGGGAGGACTGAAAACGATTGGGCATACTGGTACGCAAGGCGGATTTTATTGTCATTATGTTTACGTCCCGGAAAAGGAAATACTGTACCTGGTGCTGGCAAATCGGGCCATTAACCGCGAGGCATTTCTGGAATACATTTTTAATTACCTTACAGCAGAAAACAGGCTGGATT
>CAYNIH010000312.1:0-2534 GCA_964397115.1 uncultured Roseivirgaceae bacterium
GTTCACGGGTGCCAATCTTGCTTAGACATGATTAAACAATATGCCTACACAAATGAGGATCCGGATGTAAAATTCATTTACTCAGTAGAACATAAACGATTGGTGGATTTAGATATCCTGAAGCTTTCACGTAAGCGATCGGATGCTGTTTTTATGGACTTTGAAAATTCAGCTTTCCGTAAAGGATTGGTATCGGACAGCCCGGTGGTGTATTTTCTTTCCAGTGGATTGATGGTGGATTCGGTACAGCTTACGCCCAGCATTTTTGCCGAAACAATAAACAAGGTTGGCACCTATCTCTCGCATTAAGGGCCTAACCGGCACAATCAAAAAAAAATCAAAAAATTTCATTCTGACCCCTAATTTTCTACCTTTGCGGTCGGATTTTAAAACCCCGTTATCTGGCCCCAATGCGCGTTTTTTCTGCAACTTTTACCCGCCTTTTTTTACCGGTAGCGCTTGTTGTTTTTACCCTCTTGTCAACCCAGCTGCGGGCTGCCGGTGCGGCCGACAGCACCAAGGCGTTTAATGCCAGCGAGGTCATTTTGCACCACGTTATGGACGACCATGTGTGGCACTTCTGGGACGGGCACTACGGCACACTTTATTTGCCCATCATCGTGTATTCGCAGGAGAAAGGACTGGAAATTTTCTCCTCACAAAATTTTTATGATGAACACCATAACCTGGTAGAATACAACGGCTATAAACTGGAGCATAACCACATTTACCTGGCCGACTCAGGTAAAGCCGTGCTGGATATTTCCATCACCAAAAATGTGGCGATGTTGTTTATCAATGCCGCACTGTTGCTTCTGGTGTTTACCGCTGTGGCAAACCGGTATGCTAAAAATTCAGGCAGGGCACCGTCAGGTATCCAATCCTTTTTTGAACCGATTATCGTATTTGTGCGCGATGAAATCGTAAAGCCTAACATAGGGCATCAATACGAAAAATATCTGCCCTACCTGCTTACTCTGTTCTTCTTTATCCTGTTTGGTAATTTGCTGGGCTTGTTGCCCGGTGCCGGCAACATGACGGGCAATATTGCCGTTACCCTTACCCTGGCGGTATTTACTTTTCTCATCACCAACTTCAGCGGAAACAGGAGTTACTGGGGCCACATTTTCTGGACACCCGGGGTGCCGCTCCTCCTGCGCATTGTAATTCTGCCGGTGGAGATCATCGGGTTATTCACCAAGCCGTTTTCGCTGACCATTCGTTTGTTCGTGGCAATTACCGCGGGGCACATTGTTATTTTAAGTTTGATTTGTTTGACGTTCATATTCGGCAGCATTTACGTTGGACTGGCCTCCACGCTGATGGTGTTGTTTATTAACCTGATTGAACTGCTGGTGGCAGGTATCCAGGCTTATGTGTTTACGCTGTTTACTTCACTGTACATCGGTATGGCAACAGCCGAGCATGAACATCATTAATGGTTTAAAGATATCCTGACGGGGACAACGTCAGGGTTTGTTTCACATAAATACTTAACACTCTGGTATTATCACTTTTATTAGACATGAGTTTTGCCGTAATGGGCGCAGGCATTGGTGCCGGGCTGGCTGCAATTGGCGCTGGAATCGGTATCGGCCGCATTGGCGGATCGGCCATGGAAGGCATGGCCCGTCAGCCCGAAGCTTCCGGTAAAATTCAGGGTGCTATGCTGGTGATTGCCGCACTTATTGAAGTGGCAGCCCTGTTTGCACTGGTTATTTGCCTGATGGTGGCATTAGGCTAACCGTTGAGGAGTTATCCGGCAATTGGCCGGAAACTCCTCTTCGTTTTAAATTAAAACACAATTCATATACCCTATGGATCTCTTAACCCCCGGAACCGGACTAATACTTTGGCAAGCCATTGTATTTATTCTGTTATTCATCCTTTTGTCGCGCCTGGCGTGGAAACCTATTATTAACTCATTAAAAGAGCGAGAGACATCCATACAAAATGCCCTCGATACGGCCGAAAAGGCCCGTGCTGAAATGAACCGGCTAAAGGCCGACAATGAAAAGTTGTTGAAAGAAGCCCGGGAAGAGCGCGATAAAATTCTGAAGGAGGCCCGCGAAACGGCAAACCGGATGAAGGATGAAGCCCAACTGGAAGCCAAGAAAGCGGCTGATAAAATTATTGACAACGCCCGGCAGGCCATTCAACTGGAGAAGCAGGCTGCGTTGAAGGACATAAAAATTCAGGTGGCATTGTTCTCCCTGCAGATTGCCGAAAAACTGATGAAGAAAAACCTGGCAAACGATAAAACTCAGAAAGAGTTGGTAGAAAGCTACCTCAACGATTTGAAGATTAACTGATCATGGCCGATTCAAGGGTTGCATACCGTTATGTAAAGTCGTTGCTTAATCTTGCCGTGGAGCAAAACGCACTTGATGAAGTCCATCGGGACATGCTTTTATTTAACCAGGTGTGCGAGCGCAACCGGGCCTTCACGTTAATGCTACGCAACCCGATTATCAAGCACGATAAAAAGAAGGAAATTCTTTATTGTTCATATTGCTTAAAGACATTATAGTCGC
>CAYNIH010000313.1:0-297 GCA_964397115.1 uncultured Roseivirgaceae bacterium
AACGGTTACGGGTTTTTTCTTATGGTACAATCCTGTCCGGATCAGGGTGAAGAAGGAAAAAACTCAGGCCTGAATCATCAACAAAATATCCTCTATATATTCACGGCTGTTAGCCAGCCGGGGCACTTTATTCTGCCCGCCCAGTTTACCGCGCTTTTTCATCCAATTGTAAAACGTGCCGGGCTCCACGCTGTGGATTTTAGGCGCAACCAGGGCCAAATCGTGTGAGCGTTTGGCGTCATAGTCGCTGTTAATCTGGCGCAGGGTTTCATCAAGAACATGGGTAAACGCAGCAAG
>CAYNIH010000313.1:307-2522 GCA_964397115.1 uncultured Roseivirgaceae bacterium
CAAGGTCGGCCGGCTTTTTTCGGAATTCAATGATCCATTCATGGCCGCCTTTTTTATTGGCTTCCAAAAAAACCGGTGCCGCTGTAAAGTTATCAATAACAGCTCCGGTAACTTCGCATGCATTGGTAACAGCGGTTTCGGCATTTTCAACAATCACTTCCTCGCCAAAGGCATTGATAAACTGCTTTGTTCTGCCTGAAATTTTTATGCGGTACGGTGACCGTGACGTGAACTTAACCGTATCGCCAATGTTGTACCGCCACAACCCTGAATTGGTGGTAATGATCATGGCGTAATTTTTTCCTATCTCCACCTCTTGCAGAGGAATCACCTTTGGTTCCCGGCTTTGGGAATCATCCAGGGGAATAAATTCATAATAGATTCCGTAGTCGAGCATCAGCAGCATTTCATCGGAATTGCTTCTGTCCTGAATGCCGAAAAATCCTTCGCTGGCATTGTAAATTTCCCAATACACCATGGCGGGGTTGGGGATCAGTTCCTGAAATACCTTACGATAGGGCAGAAATGAAACCGCTCCATGAAAAAAAGCCTCCAGGTTAGGCCACACCTCCATAATGTTTTTCTTACCGGTTATTTCCACCACACGCTGAATGAGCAGGATGGTCCAGGTGGGTACTCCGGCAATATTGGTTACATTTTCGACTGCTGTTTCCCGGGCCAGTTTCTCAATTTTCTCTTCCCAGTTGCTCATCAGGGCAGTTTCCAGTTTGGGGGTACGAATAAATTCTGCCCATACCGGAAGGTTTTGCATGATAACGGCCGAAACATCGCCATAATGCGATGAAGCCGTGGGATCGTTTTCATTAACCTGATGGCTGCCGCCAACGGCCAATCCTTTGCCGTCAAAGAGTTTGGTGTTCGGATAATTGTTCACGTAGATAGCCAGCATGTCTTTGCCGCCTTTAAAGTGACAATCCTCCAGCGCTTCATAGGAAACCGGGATGAACTTGCTCCGCGCGTTGGTAGTTCCTGACGATTTTGAAAACCACTTGATTTCTGTTGGCCAAAGTATGTTTTGCTCGCCCCGAAGCAAGCGGGCGATGTAAGGGTATAGTTGCTCGTAAGTGTGTACGGGCACCCGCGCACGGTACTGCTCGTAATTTTCAATATCCTCTAATCCATAGGTTCGTCCGAATTCGGTTGTCTTGCCGGCCTGGATAAGTTTTTTGAAGAGTTCCTCCTGCACTTCGTGGGGATATTTCATGAAAAGCTCAATCTGGTGAATGCGCTTTTTCATTATCCAGGTGAGTATGGAGTTGAGCAGGCCCATGGCGTAGGTTGAACTTCAAATATACTGAAAGAGATAAAGGAATGGACGGCTACTGGCCATCAGGCAGGGTGACTTTAGCCCTGCGTAACTCAAAATTCTGGCCAAGGTAAACCTTGCGCACCTGCGGATCATTAGCCAGCTCCTGGGCGGTTCCTGACTTGAACAGTTTGCCGTCAACCATCAGGTAAGCGCGGTCGGTAATGGAAAGGGTTTCGTCCACATTGTGATCGGTGATGAGGATGCCGATGTTTTTGTTTTTGAGTTTGGCTACGATGGATTGAATTTCTTCAACAGCAATGGGGTCCACACCGGCAAAGGGTTCATCCAGCAACACGAATTTCGGATCAACAGCAAGAGCCCGGGCAATTTCGGTACGCCTGCGCTCACCTCCCGAAAGCGACATGCCCAGGCTTTTCCGCACTTTGTGCAAACTGAATTCATCAATCAACTGGTCCACCTTTTCCTTTTGTTGTTGTTTTGTTGTATCCCTCATTTCCAGCACGGCCATAATGTTTTCCTCAACGGTAAGCTTTCTGAAAACGGATGCCTCCTGGGCCAGGTAGCCAATGCCTTTGCGCGCCCGCTGGTACATCGGCAAAGGGGTTATCTCTTCCTCATCAAGAAAAATTTTGCCTTCGTTAGGCTTAATCAGCCCTACAATCATGTAAAATGATGTGGTTTTTCCGGCTCCGTTGGGTCCGAGCAACCCCACAATTTCACCCTGGGCCACCTGTAACGAAACCTGGTTAACTACTGTGCGGGTTTTGTACTTTTTTACGAGGTTCTCGGCACGTAATATCATAACGGATTAATCAAATTTAATATCCTTAACACGCAGTTGGATGCTGGTATTGCCATTGTACGTATTCTCTTCAACCGTAAACACCATGCTGAAAACTTCGCCAGACGCCAGCCTGTCATAGT
>CAYNIH010000314.1:0-2519 GCA_964397115.1 uncultured Roseivirgaceae bacterium
TTCGCCCACATGCAGAATGAGGTAGCGTACTTCGCTGTTAAGTTTACCGGTGGTGGCAATCAGGTTATTGTGGTAGTGTGCTATCAACTCTTTATCTATCCGGGGATAAATGCCATACAGTCCTTCAATAAATCCCAGCGAGCAGAGGCGTGCAAGGTTAAGGTAGCCGTCTTTATTTTTTGCCAGGAGCACCTGCTGAAAACGCTTGTCGGGATTGTCTTTGGTGAATTTTATTTTTTTGCGCTCCTCGGCAAGGAAAAATTCGCAACCCACGATGGCTTTTATTCCCTGTGCTTGCGCCTCGCTTACGAATTTGAATGCACCGTACATATTTCCGAGGTCGGTAAGGGCAACGGCAGGCATGTTATGCGAAGCCGCCAGTTTAACCAGGGCATGAATATCCGGAGTGGCCTGGAGTACCGAGAACTGGGAATGTACGTGCAAGTGGCAGAATGCGCTGGCGATGGATGGGTCGGAAGTTGTGGTGAGCGAGTAACCCGATTGCTTTTTCCGTTCCCGTTTAGCAAAATTGGCCGTTTCCAGATCAGGTTCTTCGTAGTCTATTTCACTGAGCGGGGTTGAGTCGTAAGGAGAGATTACCTGTTTTTTCAGCAACCCGAAAAAGCAACGGGCGGTTGCGGCCACGTCATAGGCGGCATCGTGGGCATCGTCAAAGCCTTTTCCAAAAAGTTTTTCGTGTAACTCTAGCAGGCGCGGCATTTTTAATTTACCTCCCATGCCACCACTAAGCTGGCAAAACCCAATGGACGCAATGCCGGTATCGGTTTTTTGCAGAGCCAGTATTTTTTCCGGGTCAAGGTTTTTACGCAGGAACTCTGCTCCGATAATATTGATGTCAAATTCAATGTTATGCCCTACCAGCATACTGGTTTTTGAAACATCAGCAAGAAATTTATCCAGTACGGTGGCCAGTTCGGTGCCCTCGTCAAGCGCCCGTTTTGTTGAAATGCCATGAACCTGTTCGGCCTTAAATGGAATGTTAAAGTCTTCGGGCTTTACAATAAAGTTATGTCTTGATAGCAGGTGGCCGCGTGCATCATGAAGTTGCCAGGCAAGTTGTACCAGTCGTGGCCAGTTTTCGAGGTCGGTAAGCGGAGCAGTTTTGTTATGCGGAACACCCGTAGTTTCCGTGTCAAAAATCAGGTACATCGGGATTAAAAAAAGTGGTCGTGGTTTTCACCGTAAAAATAGAGTAAAGAAGCCTCATTCCATCAGACCCATTTTTGTATATAAATCCCAAAATAGGAATAAATACCAAATAGAAATAGTCACTTTTTAAGTTAAATTAATGATTATCAATAATTTATGAAATTAGGCTTCAAAATCGCTATAAGGTTAGTACCATTTTTTTTTCTATGAAACGGTTATTGCAGGATATTGTGAACTTTGTTAAGCGCGAGTGGTTCTTGTTTGTAGTAATCGCCACCATTGCACTGATATTTTTTGTGTTTGAAGTTTTCTTTGCCTAATCCTAATTTCTGAATTCCTATTCGGTTAGCCGTTGTTTGGTAAACCTTCTGGAAGTATTTTGCATGACTTAACTGCACTAAGTCATGATGAATTGGTTTGTTCGGTTCTTAACCAGTACCCTCGGCAGAAAATTAATAATGGCCCTCACCGGCCTTTTTCTTATCCTGTTCCTGGCCGTTCATTTAACCGGTAACCTTCAGCTTTTGAAAGATGACGGTGGCCGGGCTTTTAATATTTACGCTGAATTTATGAGTACCAACCCGCTCATTCAGTTTATTTCAAAAGGCAATTTTGCATTTATTCTTATTCACGTGCTGCTGTCGTTATATCTTACTGTGCAAAATCGCAAGGCACGCGGGCAACAACGTTATGCCGTTACTTCAGGCAAATCATCCATATGGGCTTCGCGCAACATGGGTATTCTCGGAACACTCATCCTAATCTTCCTGGTGGTGCACCTCAAGGATTTCTGGGCGCAGATGCACTTCGGTTCTGTTACTAGGGTTAACTATGACGGCCACGAAGTGCGTGATCTGGCGGCCTTGGTTGATTACTGGTTTGCCAAGGAGTGGTACGTAGGCCTCTATGTGTTTTGCATGGCCGCGCTGGCATTCCACCTGTGGCATGGTTTTATCAGCGCCTTTCAAACCCTGGGATTAAACCATCTTAAGTACAATCCGGTTATCAATTTTGTGGGAAAGGCTTTTGCATTGATTGTGCCGGCACTGTTTGCCTGGATCCCATTAGCAATGTACTTCAACATTTGACCCGCTTAATCTGTTTTTACGATATGAAGCTAGATTCCAAAATTCCTGAAGGGCCGCTCGCAGAAAAATGGACCAAGCACAGGTTTAACCTCAAACTGGTTAACCCGGCCAACAAGCGAAAATACGATATCATTGTTGTTGGCACTGGTTTGGCCGGAGCCTCGGCTGCGGCTTCCCTTGCCGAATTGGGATACAACGTGAAGACGTTTTGCTTCCAGGACAGCCCCCGCAGGGCGCACAGCATCGCTGCCCAGGGAGGCA
>CAYNIH010000315.1:0-2514 GCA_964397115.1 uncultured Roseivirgaceae bacterium
CCCAGCCCGTTGGGTTTTTGATCCCGGTAAGGAGGCAGCGTAAATGCCATGCCTTCTTTTTCAGAATAGGCCATCAGTCCGTGCTGGTCAGATAAAAAATACAGGTAACGTGCTCCTTCAATACTATTTCGTACCGGGCGTTTGATGGCGTCCGATCCGGGAAGCGGGGTAAGATCGGCCAGTGGTTTGATTTTATAGATGCCATTACCATTGGTGCCCAGCCAGCGTATGCTATCTGCATCAACGTAGAGGCAGCGGACCTCAGAGCTGTTTATTCCGAAAATTCCCCCGGGTTTGAAGGCATCGTTTTCAAACTTTCCGGTGTTTGGGTCGAAGTAACTTATGCCACCACCCCACGAGGTGATCCATATTTTTCCATCCCTGTCCGGATAAATCTCCCAAAGGGAATTGTGCCGGAGGCTTCTTGAATTACCGGGTTCATTCACCCAGTGGGTGTAGGTTTTTGTTGTTGGGTCAAACCGGGCCAGTCCGCCATAGGTGGCCAGCCAAAGGTAGCCTTGTTTGTCTTCCCGTATGGATCGGATTACGTTGGCACGGTCGCGGATTACCGGGTCGGGGTGGTAGATGGTAAAAATTTCAATCTTGTGCGTAACAGTATCCAGTTTTCCGATGCCGTCACCATTGGATCCTACCCATGAGTCTCCATGGTTATCGAAGTATATTTTTGTGATTGAAAATTCGTTGTCGTTTAGTGTATAGTATTCAGCCATCAGGGTGGCGGGATTGATTTTGTACAGACCATTAGCCATAATCCAGATGTTGCCGGCTTCATCTTTTTGAATATCGGAAATCAGTTTTTCGGAAATCCCCAGACTGTCGGGCATGGTTTTATTGAGCCGGATAAAGGTTTGGGTAGCCGGGATGAATTTGTTGAGTCCGCCATTCAACGTGCCCACCCACAGGTTGCCTTCGTTGTCTTCTTCCAATGCCATCACGAATGTGTCGCTCAGGCTGTTCGCATTAGCGGGGTCATGGCGGTAGGCCACTGTAGTATAACCATCGTACCGGTAAAGTCCGGTGGATGCGCCAAACCATATAAACCCCTTGTTATCGCGCAGGATGGCGTAAACCGTACCGTCAGGAAAAGGTAGATGCTCGACAAGAGAAGGTTGACCCAACACGGAAACAGACAAGTACAGGCTGTATAGAGTTAATGTTCCCCATCGGAAAACCTTTTTCAGCGCCACCTTCCTAAAGAATTTAATCTATTTAAAGTTACTGAAAATCTACTTTTCAAACCATGCAACACCAACGTTAAGGGTAGTCACTGCAGCATTAAGCAAAATTTACTCAAATGATTGAATTTTGAGCATACAAAACAGTAAAACCTATGGTGCGGAGTTTTTTTGTTGTTACCCTGATATATGGTACAGCGGTAGCGGCTATTGCTCAAAAAAAATTGGTGCCTGCTTTAAAATCGGCCTATACCGGCATTTCGTTGCCGTCCGGCACGATGGAAGACAAGCGTGTATTGAGCACTGTTTCTGCGGCCCTTTTTCTGGAAGAGGAAAGCAAAAAGGTAAACGTAAAAATTAACACCGCTGAAGTTTTTCAGTTGCCGTCAAAAGAGACGTCCGGGTTTTCTGCCGATAACTTAAAGGATGCGCTGCGCAAGGCGGGGTGGACCATCTTTCCGGTGGAAGGAGCGGCAGATTATGGCTGGTTGCAGAAAGGTGATCGCTACCTGATGTATTACTTTGCTGCTCATGCAAAAGGGTTTAATCTGTATTTTGGTGAAGCCGATAAGCCGCCTGTTTTTACAGGAAACACACCATTTACCAGTGTGCAACAAAACAACGGCAATCCGTCCGGTTCAGGTTCTTCAGGTCAATCCACTAAGGTTACGGTAAGTAATGATGCACCTGCAGCCGAGTTGATTACCGCTAATAAACCGGATGTGCAGCCAAAAGAACAACCGGCCAAACCAGCATCAAAAACCGGTGGATATACCTACGCTGTTACCAACTGGGATGACGGCTGGGTGAGCACGATTGAAGCAGACAAAGTAGTGGTAACGAAGGGCAACATCCGGGTGCACCTGTATTATCCGCTGGCGTATGACGACAACTCCCGCCAAGCCGGAAGGGATTACTTTTGGGATACGTACCTCACGAAGGAATTCCGCATTCTTTCCAAACAGTATCGCGATCAAGGCTACATCCTTCAGCCACCATACATTGAGGGCCTTGCGGTTGAACCAAAAACCGGAAGAAATTGCTTCCTCGCTTACTATGTAACCTCCTCTAACGGAATGATGTTTCCCGTGGTGGCCGTGGCTCCTGATGAGGGCACCATCAGAAAAATTTTTCCAAAAGCAGAAAATGAATTTGACTCGGACCTTCCTGCTATGTCCCGCTATAACCGGTTTGCTGTTGCTTTACCAGACCTGCTGGGTAAATGGTCGGAAGGAGGTTCTGCAGCCATGAACTACTATAATGCCTACACGGGTGCCTATGCGGGCATGGGCGCAGTAGCGATGAGCAATGAGTTTGA
>CAYNIH010000316.1:0-708 GCA_964397115.1 uncultured Roseivirgaceae bacterium
GGATGTGGCGGTAAAGGCAGGAAAAATAAAATCCATACAGGCCCCTTACGATGCCGAAGTCAACCAGGGCCACACGTGTTTAAAAGGTCGGTTTGCCTTTTCCTTTTACAACCACCCCGACCGGCTGCGTTCGCCCCTCATCCGCAAAAACGGTAACCTGCAGCCGGCCACCTGGGACGAAGCTTATGATTTCATAGCCGAAAAACTTACCCAAATTAAAAACACCTACGGACCGGATTACATCGCGGGAATTTCCTCAGCACGCTGCACAAACGAAGAGAACTACCTCATGCAAAAATTTATTCGTGTGGTGATCGGCACCAACAACATTGATTCCTGCGCCCGCGTTTGCCACTCGCCCACTGCCCTGGGCATGCAGCGCAGTTTCGGAACCGGAGCGGCCACCAACTCCATTGAAGATTTAAACTATGCCGATTGTATTCTAATCATTGGCGCCAACCCAACCGATGGACACCCTGTTACAGGCGCAAAGTTCAAGCAGTTTGCCATGAAGGGAAAAACCACCATCGTGATTGACCCTCGCAGAACTGAACTCGCCAGGTACGCAACCTACCATCTTCCGTTGCGTCCAGGAACCAACGTGGCCATGCTTAACATGATGTTGTATTACATCATCACCGAAGGGTGGGAAGATAACCAGTTTATCGAGTTGCGCACAGAAGGTTATGAAGATTTTAAAAAGCAAAT
>CAYNIH010000316.1:718-2453 GCA_964397115.1 uncultured Roseivirgaceae bacterium
GCAAATATCAACGAACTTGAACGCATTACCGGAGTTGATAAAAACCTGGTGCGCGAAGCCACGCGTGCCTATGCCACAGCAAAAGCAGCCATGGCATTCCACGGACTTGGAGTTACCGAGCACTCGTACGGAACGTATGCCATCATGCTCATCACCGACCTGGCAATGATTACCGGAAACATCGGCCGTAAAGGCGTTGGCGTTAACCCGTTGCGCGGGCAGAACAATGTGCAAGGCGCTGCCGACATGGGCTGCCAGCCTCACCAGGGAGCCGGATATTTCGATGTGACCAACCCGGAGTATCATAAAATGTATGAAGATTTTTATGGCGTAAAACTCCCCAATCACATCGGCTATAAAATTCCGCAGATGTACACCGCATCGCTCGATAACAAACTGAAAGCCTTGTGGCTGATGGGAGAAGACCTGGTACAAACCGACCCGAATACCGCAAAGGTGATAGCCGCCCTGAAAAAACTTGACCTGCTGGTTGTACAAGAACTGTTTATGACCGAAACAGCAAAAATTGCCACCGTTGTATTGCCCGGGGCGTCATTCCTCGAAAAGAGCGGAACGTTTACGAATGGCGAGCGTAGAATCCAGCGGGTAAACAACGTTGTTGAACCCCTTGAAGGCACCAAACCAGACGGACAAATTGTGGTGGACATGATGAACCGAATGGGATACCCGCAACCGGATTATGACCCCGATACCGTATTAAAGGAAATCGCACAAATCGTTCCCTTCTTCAAAGGTGTAAAGTGGAATGAACTGGGCGACAACGGAAAACAATGGCCGGTAAAAGAAGATGGCACCGATACGAAAATCCTCCACACCGAAACGTTTAAACGGGGCAAAGGGAAATTCCATTATTTCGATTTTAAGGAAAGCCGGGAAATCATAAACAACGGAAAAGAATACCCCTACATCATCACCACCAACCGCGAACTGGAACATTACAATGCGGGCACCATGACACGCAGAACAAAAAATGTTGAGTTGCTTAAAGAAGACGTGCTGCTCATTAACCCCGTGGATGCCGAAAAGCATTTTATAAAAGAAGGCGACATGGTTTGCGTGGAATCGGCACGGGGCAAGGTGGATTTAAAAGCGCGGCTTACCGATGAGGTTCGGCCGGGCATCCTCAGTTCGACCTTCCATTTCCCTGAAATCGGGTTGAACGTAATTGGTTCGGATGAACACGACAGCGAAGCCATGTGCCCCGAATACAAAGTAATAGCGGTGAACATCCGCAAGAGCAAAGGCCTGAGAAAAAATATTCCAGCTTAATAAATTAAAACCGATTTCAACCAATACCTCCGTCATGTCGAACGATGCGGACTTCGTGTTGGTTAACAAAGTCTTGCTTCACGTTTTGCAATCTATGCAGCCTTGATGTACTTTGTGGTTTACCAAATCATCCCCTTATGCGTAAACTCATTCTCCGCTCACTGCTCCTGATCATCGTTGCGGTGGTAAGCTATGGCATTTACTACGCCTGGATTGCCTTCCCAATCATTACCGGTTACGGTGCAAAAATCCTTTGTTCGTGCACCATGCTGGCTGGCCGCAGCCAGACCGATGTGATAAACAATGAACTGGGTTCGGGGTTGCTAACCCTGGGAACCTACCAGGCCGATTATTCCGATTCATCAGCAACGGCTACGGTATTCGGGTTAACTAAACGAAAAGCCATCTACCGGAAGGGTTTAGGCTGCACGCTGGTGAACGAAAT
>CAYNIH010000317.1:0-2432 GCA_964397115.1 uncultured Roseivirgaceae bacterium
TTTTTCAAATGCGGCAGCAAATTGCGCTTTTGCCAGAAGTCATCGTAGTTGGGGTGGTCAATAATCTGTTGCCAGAAGAAATTGTCGTAATGGTATTTTTCGGTGATGTTTTTAAGAGGGCCGTGGCGCAGGTGAAAGGCGTACCCATCTTTAGGCGCCTGTGCATAAAACCGCATAATCTTATCCTCAAACCAGTCTTGTTTGGTCTGCTTATCTTTTTGATAGCCAAACACGGCAAATGCCGCGGTATAACTTTGCAGGTAAGCACCCATGTGATGGAAGTCGTCAAAAAAGAAGTCGCTGATGGGCGCCTGGGGTGAAGAAGCTTTTAAAGCAGGGTGGGCATCGGGAATGGCGGCCGCGGTATAAAAGCCCGGATAGGAAATACCGAACATGCCTACGCGGCCGTTGTTATTTTTAATGTTCTTTATCATCCAGTCGATCGTATCCCAGGTGTCTGAACTTTCATCAATGGCTTTTTTATCTTTCGGATTGTTGCCCGGAATATTCGGCCGCATGTTGTCAAATGTTCCTTCGCTCATGTACCGGCCCCGCACATCCTGAAAGGCAAGAATGTATTTATCACGCACCAAATAACTGGACGGATGCCCGTAGGTTTTAAAATCGGCATAGCCGGATGCATTGTAGCACGTACGGTTAAGCAGAATCGGGTATTTTTTTGATTGATCTTTTGGCGTGTACACCACCGTAAAAAGTTTAATGCCATCCCGCATCGGAATAAAATATTCCGATTTATCGTAGTGCTGCCGCATGTATATCGAATCCTTTAGAACATCCTGACCATTTCCGAATAAAGGCAACAGGACCATCCAGACAACAAGGTATTTCATAGTAGTGGGGTTAAAGATTGAAAATTACTGATTTGGAAACCAAAATTCAATATATGGATAATGACAAATCCCTATCTTGTAATTTTAAACTCACCATGCGGCCAATCCTTATTCTCGCCATTTGCATTCTTAACCACTTGGCTTTCGCTCAACCGGTAACCCGCATTGCCTTCGGCTCGTGCAGCCGGCAAAGCAGTGAAGAACAATTGTGGAATGAGGTGGCCTCGCTTAAACCCGACCTGTGGATATGGGGCGGTGATAATATCTATGCCGATACGCACAACATGCAGGTGATGAAAGCCAAATATGATCAGCAGAAAAACCGGCCTGCTTATCAAAAGCTACTCACAACCTGTCCGATTACCGGCACCTGGGATGACCACGATTACGGCATTAACGATGGCGGAAAATTCTATACAAAAAAACAAGAAAGTAAAGAACTGGCCCTGGAGTTTTTGGGCACCCCTGCCCGCCATCCCGTACGCCAACACGATGGTTTGTATTATAGCTATACGCTGGGCAACGCTCCGCGCGATATTCTGATCCTGAACCTTGATACGCGCTGGTTCCGCGATACGCTGTATAAGGAATATTACTTCGACTCCACCGCCAACCGCAAACGCTACCGCTACCTGATAAATGAAACGGGCGATATCCTGGGAGAAGCTCAGTGGACATGGTTGGAAAATGAATTAAAAAAAAGCAAAGCGGCACTCATTATCATCAACTCGAGCATTCAGGTTATCGCTGAAGATCATGATTTTGAAAAGTGGAGCAATTTTCCGGCTGCCCGCCAACGGCTATTCCGGCTGCTTCAGCAATTCCCGGACAAACGGGCGTTGATCATCAGTGGCGACCGCCACCTTGCGGAAATTTCAAAAACTGAACTGCCCGGCTTACCCTACCCGCTGTATGATATTACCTCCAGCGGACTTACCCATACCTGGAGTGAGGCCTGGAAAGAAACCAACCTGCACCGGGTTGACAAACTGGTGATGGAAAAAAATTTCGGACTACTGGAGATTTATTGGGAAAAAACCGCGCCCCGTATCCGGGTGTCCATCCGCGGAAAAGACAATACTGTGTTTCTGACACACGAATTCGAGCTAGTGCTGAAGTAGGCATACTTAAAAGCATTATTTATATTCACCCATAAAAGAAAAACCGGGCACATACGGCCCGGTTTATACGCTTTTGCTAAAATTGAAAGACTATCTCTTATGATTGAAATACGGACAATGCCGGCACCCGCTTTGGCAACAGTACCCTCTCTTCAGGTGAAAAGTTGCGGTAAAAACCACTTTGCCATTCTCAATGTAATAATCGGGTTCGGCTGTTGACTTACCCCGCAAATATCTTCTTTTGCTTTTCCTGCCAGTTACCATCTTAAAAACTTGCCCGCGCACCAAACGTAACATTAATCCGCTGCGTGTTGTATCCGTACGCTTCGAAATAGTGTTGGTTGAGCAGGTTGCGGAAATCACCAAACAACGTTAACCGATTGCCCAAAAAGGCATATTCTGTATAAACATCCAGCAACTGAAACGGTTCCAGCATCACCGGTACCGTGGCAAACGTGTT
>CAYNIH010000318.1:0-2424 GCA_964397115.1 uncultured Roseivirgaceae bacterium
TGATGGTGGCAACATGAATTACAAAGTCAGCTTTGATCAAACCCTCTTCCAAATTAAATCCGGTTTTAAAATCAACTTTGAAATCAAAAGATGAAATGCCAGATACTTTAAAATCAAACGGGCTATCAATATGGCCTTTCACTAAACGGAATTCACGCAACGTTATTTTGTCTGGTTGTATTCTTTTTGCTTCCATTGTTACGCAGCCATGGGTTCAGATGTCGATGGAACACTGCTGCCAGCTTCCTGAAACTGTATTCTCGTGGATACAGGGGTGGCCTTATCCGCCTTTGCTTTTAATACCCTCCTAATCTGTACGTGGAAGGAGTCTTTTTTAGGAATATAGATGAGATCTTCACCTAATTCTGTTTCAAGCTTGGTAATACTTCGAAGAGTAAAATTGTGTTCACCACTTAACCATTTGCTAATCTCGGATGGAGTTTTCCCCATCTTGTCGGCTAACATTTTCTGGGTAATACCCTTTTCCTTCAAAATTTGATGCACCCTTACCACTATATCACCATACTTACGAACGAAACGCTTGGTTTCTTCTGGAGTGGTAGCCATGATACGTTCTGCAATTTTGCTTTTCATATACAAGGGTTTTATAAATAGATTTCTCTGCTTCCTTTAAAGTCGGTTATAACACGACCGTTTACGTTCAACATACCTGTATTCTTTGCTACTAAAATTCGCCTGGCAAACTCGTTTGCTTCATATAGTTTCATGGAAAGTACGCCACTGCTTTCTTGTGCTGTTTGTGCATCCTTAATACCTCCGTTAAATAGTATCACTACTTCTTCGCTTAAGGCAAGACAATATAGCCGTAAGGGGAAATCCCTGTAATCCAATTCAAGTTCACTGATTTTAATATGGCCTTTGGGTGGCAAGGCGGTAACCCGGTTTTCAAACCGATTGAAAAAGGCATCCTTGGCGCCATAGGTGTTCCCAATTGTTTCAATGATTAATTCCAGTAGTTCCTGCAACGGAGATAGCATATCTGGAATAGCTTCTATACGAAGCAGGAACTTGTCCATTTCAGAATGCTTACTTCCGTCCATTTTAGGCGAATAGAAGGTGACCAGTTCGGTCTCATCATTCCATATTATAAGTTCAAAACTACTCACTTAACGCTAAGTTACAAGGATTAATTCACTTAAAAGTGAATTTTATTCATTTTTGTACTTGTTAAAAGGGCTATTTCCCCTTTAATCAGCGATCCCACATCACTACTATTCTCCACTGTTTAGTTTGAGAAATGGGTATCTGATTTAAGTTGTTTTTTAAAATAGCGTTGGTTCCAAGGAAAAAAATAGGAGTACTGGCTTTGTATGCTTCAAAGTCGGGCTGGCCCCCTGATAAAATGATCTGGCCACCACCCCCAGCCACAGCATATCCAAGAGGAAGAAAACAGGCAATGCAACGATAAATAACCTAAGGTGCATATTAATTGGGTTGATAAATGGTTACGGTGGCCTTAAGATCGTGCAGAATGTTGTATAAACCAAAGTACGTGCGGTTAATGTACAGGGCATCCCGCACCCCGCGGGCTTTTTTCGATTCGCGCAACTCCTTCATATTCGACAGCCGTTCGCCAAAACCAAACAACTCGTCAAAATAGGTTTTATCGGAAAAGTCGAACGAGGCATTGCGGAAGGGCCTGCTCAGTAATTCAACAAGTTGCGTAAATAGGTTTTCAAAAAACTTTTTCTCCGTGTTCGAATCGCTGTCGTAGAGAAACCGGAGTTTATAAAATACGGCAATCCTTCGCTTGTCGTCTTTCAGCAGATCAGGGTCAAGTAACTGAAAGTAAAGGTTGTAAAACGATTCCGGGATCACTTTCACACAGCCAAAGTCTATGATGCCCAGTTTATAATCGGGAGTAATAATAAAATTGCCCGGGTGCGGGTCGGCATGAACGGCCTTTAAGGTGTGCATCTGGAAATGATAAAAATCCCACATGGCCTGCCCTACTTTGTTTCCCACGCCTGCCGGCAGCGGTTGCTTCAGCGCTTCACCCAAAGGCAACCCTTCAAGCCAGTCCATGACGAGGATTTTTGGTGATGAAAGTTCCGGGTAATAGGTTGGGAACACCAGGTTGGGGATGTGGCGGGTAGCATCTGATAAAGTTACCGAGCGCTGGAGTTCCAGTTCATAGTCGGTTTCCTCCAGCATCCGGTGTTCTACTTCCTGTATAAATTCGTCATACTCTGCCGGGTTCAGGTTGAACATGGTCAGGGCTATGGGCTTTACCATGGCCAGGTCCGATTTCACACTATCCCCTACTCCGGGATACTGAACTTTAACGGCAAGTTTTTTTCCATTTAAGTTAGCCTGGTGAACCTGCCCCATGCTGGCAGCATTAACGGCTTTTCGTGTAAAGGAATCGAACAACTGGTCAGGACCCTTGCCAAAATGAGACCG
>CAYNIH010000319.1:0-2374 GCA_964397115.1 uncultured Roseivirgaceae bacterium
AAACTCGCACAGTAAGATCGTTATGGCCACTCCAGGGGTAATGGTGGGTTTGGTGGCCACCACATGGATATGGAGGATATTTTCAGCCAGTTTGGCGATATTTTCGGAGGCCACAGTCCATTCGATTCTTTTTTTGGAGGAGGCACCCGAAGAAGACAACGGAAGGGCTCCAACCTGCGCATCAAACTCAAACTAACCCTCGATGAAATCGCCAATGGGGTAGAAAAGAAAATTAAAGTAAATCGCTTGGTTCGCGCAGAAGGCGTTACGTTCAAAACCTGCTCCACCTGTCAGGGAAACGGGCAGGTGCGTAAGGTGGTAAACACCATGCTGGGCCAGATGGTATCCACTACCATTTGCCCGCATTGCGATGGAGCCGGCCAGGTAATCGATAAGCGGCCGCCCGGTGTTGACAGTTCAGGGCTTATACATAAGGAAGAAATCATCACCATTAAAATCCCTGCTGGTGTAAGCGAAGGCATGCAGCTTTCCATGGCCGGTAAAGGAAATGAAGCCCCGGGTGGAGGAGTTGCCGGTGATCTGCTCATCGTAATTGAAGAACAGGAAGATTCAAAGTTGAAGCGCGATGGCAACAACATCATTTTTGATTTGCACATCAGTTTCATTGATGCGGCCCTGGGCACCACAGTAGAAGTACCGACCATCTCGGGGAAGGTTAAAATAAAAATTGAGCCGGGCACTCAGAGCGGTAAAATCCTGCGCCTGCGAGGTAAAGGTTTACGCGATGTAAACGGCTATGACACCGGTGACCAACTGATTTATGTCAACGTTTGGACACCCCGAAAATTAACCCCGGAGGAGCGAGCCAAGCTCGAAAGCCTGCGAAATTCACCGAATTTCGAGCCTAAGCCCGATGCCAGCGATAAGTCGTTCTTCGAACGGATGAAGGAATTTTTCCATTAATTCCTTAACCCTTAAGGCGTTAAACCCGTTAACACCTACGTATTGGGCTGTTTTTTTATCATTTTCGGCTTTAATCTTACATGCTGAAACCCTGGAGGGTGGAATGCGTAAGTAGTTGTCATGCAAAGAGTTTTTGGGCTAACAATGGGGGGTATCATGCTGGCGGGGCTTTCACTCGGCCAGATAAAGAAGCAGTTTACCGTTGAGGATAACGCTGCCTGCGAGACCATTCGCCTGAAACTGAAGGCCAACAGCGGCAACTGCTTTATCAAGCCCAGCGAAGGATCGGATATCCTGAACATGTTCAGTAACCAGGAGCCCGAGTCATACAACCACCAGTTTACCAAGGAAATCAAAGGGAAAACCTGCAACATCGTTGTAGCCGTTGAAGAGAATAATTCTACAGGCTTCAGCCAAACCATTTCGTCAAAGGTTTTTGGATCAGAAAAACCGGTCAATGAAAAATTCTGGAAGATTTACCTCACAGATGATAAACCTTATTCCCTCGAACTCAATTACGGCATCGGCAATGCAACCATCGACCTTTCGGGCATGGCAGTAAAAAATCTGCGCATTGCCTCGGCCAGCGCCAACGTAAATGTGGGCTACCCAACCGGACTGGAAAACAAAGTAGCCATGGACACCTTTTTCATTAAGGTGGATTTGGGCAGTGTAAACGTACGCGACCTTAACCTGGCTAAAACCCGCCACGTAGTTGCTGATGTCGGCTTCGGCAATGTACTGCTTGACCTTAGTGCAAAACCATCTTCCACCAACTCCATTCGGGGTAACGTGGCTGCCGGAAACCTGACCATTTTACTGCCCGATGATCACACCCCCGTGCTGGTCAAAATCAAAGACAGTTGGCTGTGCAGTGTGCACATGGTGCGCAGCCTCAAAAAAATCGGGGAGGGCACCTTTGCCAACGATGCCTACAATAAGGATGCTCCCAATGCCCTTTTGTTCGATTTAGACGTTTCTATGGGCAACATCATTTTCAAGGAAAAGAAAAACTAACAGCCCTTTTCTTAGTTCGTAATTGGCGGTTATTTTTCGACACTAATTTCAGAAAATAACCCCTGTGGAAGCCCTTACAGCAATAAATGTAACCAAGCGTTACGCAAACCATCTTGCCCTCGACCAGATTTCATTAACTATTCCTGAAAAGAGTATTTACGGCCTGTTGGGCCCCAATGGGGCGGGCAAAACAACCTTCATCCGCATCATCAATCAGATCATCAACTCCGATAGCGGTGAAATTCACATTTTTGGAGAGCCGCTGGCCGAAAAGCACGTAGGCATAATCGGGTACCTGCCGGAAGAACGGGGGCTGTACAAAAAATTAAAGGTGGGTGAGCAATTGCTTTACCTGGCCCAGCTAAAAGGATTGAGCCGGAAAGATGCCCTGGCAAAAATTAAAGTCTGGTTCGAAAAATTTGAAATCAAAAAC
>CAYNIH010000320.1:0-2352 GCA_964397115.1 uncultured Roseivirgaceae bacterium
TACAGATTTCGCATTTCAAAATTGCCTTACGCAGCAAATGGGGAACATCGGCATCGCTGCTCACCTCGCTGCAGTATGCCCGTCAGCTTGGGGTAAATGTTACGGCAGATGTCTATCCATACAGCATGTGGGGTTCAACACCTCGTGTGCTGTTTCCAAAAAAAGATTTCTCAAACCTTGAAAGCGCCCGTTTTGCAACCACCGAACTGTTCGATCCGTCTGCCTCGGTAATGGTTTCGTTTTCTGCAAACAAGACCTACGAAGGGAAAACGATAACGGAGATTGGCCGACTGAACAATGAAGATGCCGCACATGCCCTGTTGCGCATTATCCGCGAAGGTGAGGCGGCTGGTGAGAGCGGCTACATGGTGGCAACTTCCATGAGTGAAGCCGATATTAAAAATTTTTTAGCCTGGGAACAAAGCAGCATTTGCTCGGATGGGGCCATTGATGGCCACCCGCGCGGGCATGGCGCCTTTACCCGCGTGTTGGGCAGGTATGTGCGTGAGCAAAACCTCATGCCCCTCGAAAAGGCGGTTTATAAAATGACAGGACTGCCGGCCCAGCATCTTGGCATTAAAGAACGCGGCCTGATTCGGCCAGGGTGCTATGCCGATTTGGTGCTTTTCAATCCGGATACCGTAATGGATAACGCTACCATTGAAAATCCAACAGCATTATCCTCCGGAGTTGAAATGGTTTGGGTTAACGGCAAACTGGTTTACCGCAATCAGCAGGCGGTGGAAAATTATCCGGGTGTATTGATAAAACGGTAATCACTTCTTCAAAAAGTCCTTCTTGCTCAAATCCCAGTAGTTTGGTTCGGTTTTTTCGGTTAACTGATTCCAGTAATCAGGGGTTACCCTTCGTCCATCGGGTGTTCGCAACTCGCGGTTATAGACTTTCACAACCGGGTTAAACGTAACATCGGGTGTAATGAGCGTGTAGGTTTGTTCCTGACCTTCCTTTGGCGGGTCGGTTTCGATAATCGTTTGGAGATTGTTAAGAGTAAGCAGCCGGTGCAGAAAATCGGCACGGTTTTTTGAAATGCCGCTTTCAATGATGCGGTAGTTTACTCCGTCAATCTCTTTGGTTACATGCTGAAATTTATCAAGTGCCATCAGAAGGTGGTGCAAAGTTCGTTGATGTAATCAAACACCGGACTGTAAAAACCCAGCACAATAATTCCGGTTACCGAAATCAACAGCGAGATGCGCATGGCGCCATCGCTGGAGAAGCCCGGTATGGGCGAATCGCTTTTATTGATAAACATTGCTTTTACTACCAGCAAATAGTAGTACAGCGACAACACCGTGTTTAATACGGCAATCAATAACAAGGTATAGTAGCCGCTTTCGGCAACGGCAGCAAACAAAAAGAATTTGCCGAAAAACCCGGCAAGCGGTGGAATGCCCGCCAGCGAAAACAGGGCCATCATCATCACCAGGCTCAGCCGCGGATTGGTTTTATATAATCCGTTATAGTCATCAATAGTCAGTTTTCCCGAGGCCTGTTCAACCGCCTGCACCACACCAAATGCAGCCAGGTTGCTGAACACGTAAACCAGCACGAAATAAATGACCGTGGCCATGCCCAGGCTGCTGCCGCTGATGACTCCCAACAGAATAAAACCAGCTTGCGCAATGGATGAAAAGGCCAGGAACCGTTTCAGGTTTTGCTGGCGGATGGCAAACAGGTTTCCGATGGTCATGGTAAGGATGGCAGTAGCATAAAGTACATCGCGCCAAACAGGCTGAATGGTGCGGAATAAGGTGAACAGAAGGATAACAAGCACAAACACGGCCGCCCCTTTTGAAATAACCGACAGATACGAGGTAACATTGGTGGGGCTCCCTTCGTACACATCGGCTGTCCAGAGGTGAAAGGGAACAATGCTTATTTTAAAGGCCAGTCCGGTAACGAAAAAAATAAAACCCAGTACAGTCAGGGTGGAAGAGGTAAAAGAAAATTCAGCGAAGGATAAACTTCCGGTAGTTCCGTATAATACCGACAGACCGAATAAGAGAATGGCAGACGAAAATGCCGAAGACAAAATGAGTTTAATACCTGCCTCGGCCGATTTGCTGTTGTATTGCTCGTATGCAGCCAGTGCAGCTATGGGAATGGTAAGCAGTTCAAGGCCGAGGTAAAACATCAGGAAATGTCCTGCTGAAATCATGTAGTTCACGCCAATCAGGCTTGAAATCAGCAGCAGGTAAAACTCGGTGATTCGGTTTTTTAGTGAAGCCTTATCCAGCCAGGTATTGCTTTGCAGAAAGATGATCAACACCCCGATGTTGAGAATATTCTTCATCAGGATGCGCAGCGAATCGGTAACGTACATGCCTCCAA
>CAYNIH010000321.1:0-2226 GCA_964397115.1 uncultured Roseivirgaceae bacterium
TGGCGTATCCGATGGGTGATGTGCAACTGCCCGTTAATGATTTCTGTATCGAAAAGCGCCAGTTCAGGATATTCGCGCTGGGTAATGAACCGGTTATTGGCATCAATCAGCATAAACCGTCTGTCGTGCTCCAGGCCTTTTTCTAAAACGGCAGCCTGCTGCAACCGGATGCCGGCCAGTGATTTTACAGGGTATATCCATATTTCGCTAAGTTGTTTTTGCATGGAATAGCCGATTTGAATTTTTTGCTAACTTAATGAATCTTTTGCCGGGTATGAGCACTGCTGCTGCGCTGTGGTATTTCGAAAGCGTTAACTTGTTTAATGTACTTTGTCCTCACAAAACAAGAGTGATGGGGGAGAAGCATGAGTTCAGGCGATACAACAAAGATCAATTTATTTATATTCCCAATGATGAGGCCAGCCATATTTACATGGTGGTGGAAGGCCGGGTAAAAATCGGGCATTACCTGGAAGATGGCAAAGAGGTAGTCAGCGCTATTCTTACTACCGGTGAGCTATTCGGTGAACTGGCGTTGGCCGGGGAAGAAAAGCGTAAGGATTTTGCCCAAGCCATGGAGAATAACACCACCCTTTGCCCCCTGAGCATTGAAGAACTGAAGGCCCTGATGAAAGAAGATAAGGAATTAAGTTTTCGGCTGTTCAAGCTTGTTGGCCTGCGGTTAATGCGGCTGGAACGCAAACTGGAACTGCTGGTGTTTAAAGATGCCCGCACCCGCATTATAGAATTTTTAAAGGATGCCGCCTCGTGGAAAGGAAAGAAAGTAGGATATGAAACCATGATCCCGACAAAGCTCACCCATAAAGAAATTGCAGCACTGACGGGCACCTCGCGCCAAACGGTTACCACTATTCTTAATGAATTAAAAGATCAAAACCTTATTTATTTCGACCGGAAAAAGATTTTGATCCGGGATTTGAGTGAACTGAAGTAATTGTCGGCAATAAGACATCTGACTTGAAACATAACGGCCAACTTTATGGTTGAATTTCTATGTTTCGGCTTCTTCCTTTTCTTCTTATCGTTTCTGCATTCCCTTCGCTTGCCCAGGTTAATGAATTGCAGGGTACATTTGCCCTCGGTGATTCGGAGGGTACAGTGAGTATGTTGTACAATCATCAATGGGAATTGGGTAACAATAAAAAATTTGCCGTTGGCCTGGGAGGGAGGTTTACTACGTATTTCGGAGCCAACCGGTATTACCAAACCGCACCGGCAAAGCTTACCTCCGGAAGTACTGGCCCGTTGGTAATTTTCAAAGAAAATATTCCTGAAAACATGGACAGCCTGTTGATTCAGCATCCTCAGGTTAACTCATTAAATGCAGCTATTGTATTGCGCTACCAAGTCACTACCAGGCTTCAACTAGGTTTTTCCATTGACCTTATCGGGTTTTCCTTGGGGGCAGAGACCAAAACTACCTATATCAATGGTGTCCAGGGCGGTATTGAAATGGCCAAGCCAACCTCATTCAATGTACTGCTTATCAGCGATAACGATAGAGGTAGCCTGAACTCGGAGTTTTATGTGATTTACTCGCTGAAAAACAACTGGGGCATTAAAACAGCTGCACAGTTTCATTTCACCGAGTACACAACAAATACCGAGGTGCAGCAATTCCCTGAACCAAACGACCGATTTAGAAATAAGTCTTTATTGGTTGCGCTTGGAGTTGCAAAGAAATTTTAAGATTCAAAAAAGTGAAGAATTTACTCGTTCTGGTAGTTATCGTTTTAGCGGGATGCGAGCCTGACGACAATACGCCAACGGTACCCGTGGATGACGATTTTAATCCGGATATGGCCACTAAATTAAAGATGGGAAGTTTTGAAGGAGTTGCGGGTCATTCGGTAGCAGGTATGGCAGCCATTTACGATGATAATGGAAAGAAAGTATTGTTACTTGGTCCATTCTCATCTCAGAATGGCCCCGATTTACGGGTTTACCTGAGCAAGGATGCAACTGCCGGCTCGTTTATTAATTTGGGCCGCCTGAAATCAACTACCGGCGAACAGTCGTACGAAATACCAGGAAATCGAAACCTAGATGAATATCCGTATGTTTTGATATGGTGCCAGCAGTTTTCAGTGGGGTTTGGCCGTGCCATGATTGATTGATTTATTTTTTTTGCTTATGAATCGCTTACTCTCCGTATTAATTGCAGTACAATTTAGTTTCAGTATGAATGCGCAAGACATGAAATCC
>CAYNIH010000322.1:0-2225 GCA_964397115.1 uncultured Roseivirgaceae bacterium
TTATTTCCGGTATGTTTAATTCAGGGATTGAGAATGCAGCGCCCGGCACCGATACATCCACATTGTCTAACCCTGCCATATACTCGGTCATGGTACCGTTCAATTCTTTCGGCAGGTTAAGACTAATTAATTTTTCGCTGACTTCCTTTTTCAATTTTTCGCTCTTCGATTTCAGCGCAAAAAGCTTTTCTTCCTTTACGGCATTTAGGCTGTCAAGTTTACGAACCCACTCATCTGCCGGCTGGCCGAGTTGATGCAAACTGTCAATCTGATGCTGAATCCCTCCAGTAATTTTGGCGTAGGCCTGACCAATGGAATCATACTGGTTATTTAGGGCATTGAATCTGGCATCGGCAGCTAATTTAATCGAATCAACTTTCTGCATCTGCACGGCAAGTGTTGAGTCGTTCGGCATTGAAAAACCTTCCATACAGAACAGAACTCCCAGGATGAACGTCCATGCAATCCAACTTTTGCACATGTCAGGCAGCATGTTTATGGTACAGTAAATTTACCTTTTCCAAATCTTGTTATCGCAAATAGCCCGGATTGTGAATACTCTTTCGGGCATTATCTTGTTTACCCCTGTTTCTTTCACATTTCAGGTTTATAAAGTTACGGCAGGTTTACCATTAAAACCAAATATAGGCTCAAAATCCAACTGCAACTCACCTCCTCACCGGCTTGTATTTCGATTCCTTAAACAACTTATCCGCATCGCTCATTGCCATAAGCTGTTGCAAAGTGGTTTGCGGATGCGCCCCCATGTAGCTTTTCACAATTTCCCAGCCCACCCACTGGCCAATGCGACCGGGGCACTCGTCACCTACCTCCAGGGTTTTGGGGCGTTCGCCCAGGTATTTCTGCTTTACCAGGTGGCTGGTTGCATACAGCACCTGGTCTTCAACCAGGCGGTACCAGATGAGGTCCTGGTGTTTGCGTGCGCCCTCGATTTCCTGCCGGGTGTACCAGATGAAAATACTGTCGGGCACACAGGGCAGCATGTGCCGGGCAAAGTAAAACGACTTGCCGTACGCCACCATATCGGCCAGCACCGTTTTGTCGGATGGATCGGTGGCATTATACCGGCTGTCAATGCCGTACAGGAGCATCACCGAAGGCACAATGGTGTACGGGGTATATTGCCTGAGCAGGTATTCGTACATGTTGGGCCGGTACGTTGCCCCTTTGCCCAGAAAAAAATCCAAGCCGATAATGATCAGGGAATCGGCAACCACCATGTCGGTATCCAAACCGCTGATGGCGGTAATGATTTGCGGCACGGTGGCATCGGGATAATAATAGAGCAGGTTGGTATAGGCCTGTTCAAATTCTTTCTTCAACGCCTGTTCATCGCCAAACACCCGCTTCACTTCTAACCGCAGCGTATCCAGATAGGGATTTGTAAACCTCCGGTACAACTCGTTGATGAACACCGAATCGTTGGGGTAGCTGCTCCTTCGGAAAAATTGATCGCGCAGCACCGGATGCCGGGTTAACAGGTTTACCAGTTCGGTTTTTGTGGTAATGGCCGGCAGCGAATCCGTTAAAGAAAGAAACTGAACCGTTGCCTGTTTTTCGGCTGACGGAATAAAGACACATTTTTCCTCATCACCGCTACACCCAACCATACCAAGTGCCGCAGCAATCACCAACCACCAGGATAATTTTTTCATACCTTTCAAACGAACGGCACAAATATACATTGCATCGCCCAGCAATACTGCTTACATTCAAGAGTCAAACCCCAGCGTATGCCGTCATCGCCCCTGCAACATTTTCTGGATTGGGAAGCAAGCCAGCCCGAACGTGTTTTTCTTCGTCAACCTTTTAACCGCCAGTGGAAAACGTGGACGTTCCGGCAGGCGGGAAGCGAAATCCGTAAAATTGCCGGAGCGCTGTCGGTACTGCCCCCGCAATCAAAGGTGGCGCTGCTTTCAAAAAACTGCGCCCAATGGATTATGGCCGACCTGGCCATTATGATGGCAGGGCATGTTTCCGTTCCCATTTACCCCACCCTCAGTGCCGTTGCCATCCAACCCATTCTGGAGCACAGCGAGGCGGCTGCCATTTTCATCGGCAAGCTTGACAACTACAAAAACCAGCAGGCGGGTATCCCGGCTTCGCTATTGCGCATCAGCATGGAGGCGTACGGGCATCATGAGGGCACAACGTGGGAACATATCCTGGCCAACGGCAAGCCTATTGCACGGCCGGTGCCCCAG
>CAYNIH010000323.1:0-2170 GCA_964397115.1 uncultured Roseivirgaceae bacterium
GCATTGGAGAAGTGCGACACAGCTTGTTCGGGCGCACCTTGTTCCATTGCCCATAATCCGAGAATGTAATTGTACTTACCCTGCATGGACTGGCTGAGGTAGCCCAGTTCGGCTAATATGGCCAGGGCTTTGGTAATGTTGCCCTGATGGTAGTAAGCGTGTGCCAGGGTTGATTTAAGCGCTTCGCTGTATAACTCGTTGGCCGGCAGGGAAGCCATGCGATACGCTTTTTCAATGAATGCGGTATCCAGTTCCTTTAATGCATACACCATATAATTATTAAGCCGGGTTGCTGTCAGTAAGTTCAACGGTTCATCGGGCAATACCGGTGCTACGGTTGTTCTTTGGTGTTGAAGTGATGCCAGGGCCAGCGCGTTGCTCTCGATTGCCGGAGATTGATGAAAAAGTTTTGAGACCGAATCGACATTTACCGGAATGAACTCCTGCCCGATTAGCGCCAGAAAATTTGCTTCGGCCGTTGGCCGGGTTGCACGGCTTTTACGGGCAAGCTCCAGCATGGCCAGGGCCGAATCCAGTTTGTGCACTTTGGCATAAGCGAACGCCAGGTTGTTCTGAATATACGGAGAGTTTGCCTGTTGCAATGCCTTGCGGTACAAGGTTATGGCAGTAAACGGGCTGCCCGCAGCGAGGTAAAGATTTCCTTGATTGATAAGCGAAAATTCGGTTGGCCGTTTTCCATTGGCCAGTTCATAATGGTTACGGGCTTTATCGAAATTATTCCTGCGGATTTCCACTTCGCCCAGGATGTAGTTTGCCCGGTTATTCTGAAACCCCAGCGATTTGCTTTTCAGGTAGTAGGCTTCGGCAAAGCCAGGTTGTTCAAGTTTACCGTACAA
The DNA here is from genome assembly GCA_964397115.1 of uncultured Roseivirgaceae bacterium. GTDB lineage: Bacteria > Bacteroidota > Bacteroidia > Cytophagales > Cyclobacteriaceae > UBA2336. The sequence continues at coordinate 858 of CAYNIH010000323.1, forward strand.
ATCGCCCATGAGGTTATAAAATCCGGAAAGACCATGGTACACATACTCTTTCCAGTTCATATAAAAAACAAAAGCCAGCGTGGCAATAAACCCGGCAAGCCTGAAGGTGAAGTAAGGCATGCGGTTGGGCTGATACAGCACCTTGTAAACCGGATAGTTTTGCGCCAGCATCACGATAAAATTTGAAATCACATAAAGCAGAAAGATGATGCCGTAGCCGATGTGGCTGAAGAGGGTAATGTCGCGGATGATTTTTAAGGCAGCGTCATTATGGTTGGCCAGCAGGGATGCCGTAGTAAGCAAGGCGATGGCTCCCAGGCTGATGAAAAAGTACCCGCCAAACGGATAGAAGGGCGTGATGTGTTCATACAACCCTTCGCGCTTTTTAAAGCCCCATATCCCGATAAGTGCCGATGCACTTAACAGCAGGTACAGGTTGATGTACAGAAAATTCCAATGGATGATGCCGGCTTCATGAAAGTAGGCAAGCCACAGGTTAACCAGGTAAACCACGCTGATGATAAGAAAATGCCTCAGGCTTTTTCCGGTAGCAGTTCCCTGACTTGCCAGAAAAACAAACGATGCCGGAATTTCGTGGGCTACCATTAAAATAAATAATACGGTGAGGATAAGTCCGGCCGTGTATGCAGTGGTGGAGAGGTGCAAAAACGGAAAATAAACTCCCGGGAAGAATCCAACTGCCAGGGCAATGCCAAGGGTAATCAACAGAAAGACAAGCAACCGCAGAATAAAAGCAGTGCTCGTTTTGATAAAGCTGAAGTAAAAACTTGTTAACAGGTATAAGCCAATAATAATAAGCGGTACCGCCTGACCGGTCATGCCGAAAAGCTGAAGCACTTCAAGGCGGAGGCTAACCATGAACAGGATGAATAACCCCATGCCGACAAAGTACCACAGCCGCGAAAGCAGCGTGGTAATAACACTTAATATAACCAATATACTTAAAGCCAGTACCGTTAAAAAAGGGTAGGACGCGATAGGGTTTGGAGTCAGGCTTCCTCCGCGGAAAAACTCATAGGTTAAGTACGATTCGATGGGAATGGCAAACACAAAATTCCCTGATTCAAAGGTGTGCGAAATTGTTTCTACAGTATGCTGTTCGTGCTGTTTCTCCCACGGAATAACATTGCCCGGGCCCTTGACGTAACTGAACCACAAAAAAATGAGGCTGCAAATGAACAGTGTTGCGCAAAAAAACCAAACCAGCCGGTAGTCTTTCGACCAGGTTTTCCAAAACCAAAGCGATTGCATACGTAAGTATAGAAAAATAATGAGGCACGTAGTCCTTTGCT
>CAYNIH010000324.1:0-2153 GCA_964397115.1 uncultured Roseivirgaceae bacterium
GTTGATATTTTTTTTGCGCAGGTTTAAAAATCCTGATATTTTTTTTGCGCAGGTCAGGAAAGTCTATTCACCTTGCCCAGTCTCAAAAATACCGGAAAACGCACCGGCATGGCCTCCCGCCATAACGGTAAAATCTTCCTCATCAGTTCCGGTACCGGGTCAGTACCTCTTACTTTTATAAACTTCTGCGTGGCCGACCAAGTGCCTACATATCCGGCAAATTTTGTGGCTGTCCAGTGCACGGTAATCAAAAAGGCCGGTGATTGAACTTCTTCAAATGGAAACGGTATCAATTGGTAATGGCCTTCAATCAGTTTCCGGGCTTCATCCCAATATGGCCCCACGGTTTCGTTGTAGAATTTCGCAACATGAAAATCAATTTCAGCATTAACGGTACAAACTGAGTAACCCCAAACCGCCAGCCATGCTCCGGGCTTTGCCGTGCGCACAACTTCTTTGTAAAAAGCAGGTAAATCAAACCAATGCAAGGCTTGGGCTACAACAATTAAATCAAAAAAATTGGCTGGTAAATTGGTCTTTTCGGCCGGTTGAACAGAATAAAAAATGTTAGCACTCCTGTAGGCCTCATCAATCTGCCGCTGGCTGATGTCGGTTGCATAAACCCGATCAAATTGTTTCGAAAGAGCCCGCGCTACCTGCCCATTGCCGGTACCACAATCCCATGCCGCATCCAATGATTGTAAATGACCAACAATAAAGCGGTACAATTCGTCCGGATAGGTAGGCCTGAAAGTGGCGTATTGCCTGGCGCGTTCCGAAAAGTAATCTTTCATAGGTGGGGCTAGTCAATCAGCCTGGCCAATAATTCCTTGAAAAATTTTGCCGACACCATGGCGGTCATATCCTGCAGGTCACGCAGTGGATTAAATTCCACAATATCAGCACCTACCACATTTCCTTTTACCTGTTGAAGGATGTTGAGCACTTGACGGGTACTCAATCCGCCTGGCTCGTGGTGCGATACCCCGGGCGCAAATGCCGGGTCGAGCACGTCCAGATCGAGTGAAAGATAAAGCGAACCGTCAACGTATAAAGGCTGGCTTTCTTTCCAACTCTTCATTTCAAAAATTTCAACACCAAACCGTTTAGCCTGCTCACGCTGGTGCGGAGTGAGTGTGCGTACGCCCACCTGTACCAACCGGGTAGCCAGTCCTTCTTCCATGATCCGCGCAAACGGGCATGCATGCGAATAGCGGTTGCCTTCAAAATCATCGTACAGGTCGCTGTGGGCATCAAGGTGGAGCACAGTAAGATCCGGATACTTTTTTGCCACAGCTTTTATCACCGGATAACTTACTGAGTGATCGCCCCCCAGGCAAAATAGTTTATCATGTTTTTGCAGGATGGCAGAAATCCTGTTTTCAATTTCCTGTATAGCCGCTTCTCCGGAAGGAAGCGCCAAATCGCCCTGGTCGTTCCATTGGGTTGACAGGCCAAGATCAACACCATTTTCAGCGCACGTATTGGAGGAAGGACTGTTAAAGGCTGCACGGATTTTCTGCGGGGCCAGGGCAGCGCCTTTCAGGTACGATGAATTTTCATCGAGGGGTATGCCCACAACGGCTACCATATCATCAGGATTTAATCATCAGCCCCAACTCATTCAACTGTTCCTCCGAAATGGTTGAAGGGGTGTCAATCATCGTATCGCGGCCGGCATTGTTTTTCGGAAAGGCAATGAAATCGCGGATGGAATCCGATCCTCCAAAGAGAGCACACAGCCTGTCGAATCCAAACGCGATGCCGCCATGCGGTGGCGCTCCGTATTCAAAGGCTTCCATCAAAAAACCAAATTGCTTTCGGGCTTCCTCATCGGTGAAGCCGAGTTTGCGGAACATCAGTTGCTGGGTAGCCCGGTCGTGAATACGGATGGAACCGCCACCGATTTCACTGCCGTTCAATACCATGTCGTACGCATTGGCGCGCACTTTTCCGGGATCGGTTTCGAGCAGCGGTATATCTTCGGCTTTTGGCGAAGTAAACGGATGGTGCATGGCATGGTAGCGTTTCGTCTCCTCATTCCATTCTAATAACGGAAAATCGAGTACCCACAATGCAGCAAACTTGTTTTTATCACGCAGGCCTAGCTTTTCTCCCATCAGCAAACGCAGTTCGTTCAGTTGTTTTCGGGT
>CAYNIH010000325.1:0-2152 GCA_964397115.1 uncultured Roseivirgaceae bacterium
GTTATAATAAAAGTATAGTCCGTGCAAGGGGTGGGGTTAGCGAAGGGAGCAAAAGCTTAAAAATGGAGTGCGGGTTAGAAAAAAGGCCTCACATTTTGATTTTCAGCAAGCGGAGGCTTAATATTGCACTCCCTTTATACAATTCCTCCTTAGCTCAGCTGGTTAGAGCATCTGACTGTTAATCAGAGGGTCGTTGGTTCAAGTCCAACAGGAGGAGCTCAACCATGGGGAACGCGAAGTTCTTCAGGCCGAATTTGAATTTGCGCTGACCCAACCACCCGTGCTACCAAAACACCGCATACAACAACGCGCAAATAATCAGCACCACGGTAGCCCCGATGTTAAATGCGGGGCTCGTTTTGAATAACTCCGCGGTAAGGTTAATACCTTTTTCATCAACCTTGCCCTTGCCTTCGGCAAGGCTTATGGCTATGATGATGGTAAGCGATAGCAGGGCAGTAACAAACATTTGATCCAGAAAGGGAATGTTTACGAAAACAGCAGCGTCTGACCAGCCGTTGGGTGCAACCTTAAAGTACAAGGCAATGGGTATGGAAGCCACCACACCCCAGATGGCTGCATTGTTGGTAGCTTTCTTGTAGAATAGGCCTGCCAGAAAAACAGCAAGAATGCCGGGACTCACCACACCGGTATATTCCTGGATGAATTGAAACGCCTGCCCCAGGTTGCCCAGCATCGGGGCAATAAGCATGGCCACCACCAAGGCCACGGCTGCGGTAACCCGTCCGGTGTGTACCGTTTGCTTGTCGGTAGCGGTTTTGTTTAAATAAGGCCGGTAAATGTCCATTGTAAAAATGGTGGCCGTAGAGTTAAGCATCGAGGCAAGCGAGGATACAATGGCAGCAGCGAGCGCGGCCAGCACCAGCCCTTTTAATCCGGCTGGCACAAAACTTTTTATCAGCCAGGGGGCGGCATTGTCGTTGGCTATTGACCCTTCTTTGGTGAGAAAGCCCGGGTCAACGGTTGAAGCCGAAAGTGACCCGGAAGCATCGGCATTGAGCACAAAGGCAATGATGCCGGGAATTACAACGATCAACGGAATGATCAATTTTAAAAATGCGGCAAACACAATTCCTTTTTGCGATTCACTGATATTTTTTGCAGCCAGTGTACGCTGAATAATGTATTGATTAAAGCCCCAGTAATAAATATTGGCAACCCACATGCCGCCCAGTAACACCGAAAGGCCGGGTAAATCCCACCAGGCATCCTTGCCATCGGGTGTAATGATTTCGCCTTTTGAAAGGATCATCGAAAATTTTTCGGGAACAACGTGATAGAGATGGGTAAATCCATCGAGGATGTTGCCGGTAGGCGATACCTGCTGCAGGGCAAGGAAGGTGGTGATTAGTCCACCGGCTATTAGCAAAACCACCTGCACCACATCGGTCCAGGCTACGGCCGAAAGCCCTCCATACAACGAGTAAGCCGCGGCAAAAAGGCCCAGGCCAACAATGGCGTACACCATCAGGCTGCCGTCACCGGTGCCCATTACCGTATCCATGGCGCGGGCTCCGAGGTACATTACCGAAGTGAGGTTAACAAACACAAACAGGGCAATCCAGAAAACTGCAAGAATGGTTTTCAGGTTGGTGCTGAATCGTTTTTCCACAAACTCCGGAATGGTATAAATGCCTTTGTTGATGAAAATCGGCAGGAAAAATTTTCCAACGATCAGCAGCGTTACAGCAGCCATCCATTCATATGAAGCAATGGCCAGCCCGATGGCAAACCCCGAGCCCGACATGCCGATAAACTGCTCAGCCGAGATGTTGGCCGCAATCAGCGAGGCGCCTATCGCCCACCAGGGCAACGACTTGCCGGCCAGGAAATAATCTTCGGCATTTTTCTGGTGGCCTTTTTTGTCTCGCGAAACATACAAGCCGATACTAAGTATCAACGCGCAATACGAAACGAAAACCAGCGCATCCAAAGTTGACAGGTTCATTTTCTTTCGGGTATAGGTTTAATCAAGAAATATAAGGATTATTTGCCCACACCGGCCGGACTTTCACTGCTTGGGTTATACTTTTTTCAGCTCGTTTTAGCTGCACAAGCCGAACTTTAACTACACATTTTAAGACAAAATGACTTATTATTTCATATTCAGCGCTTTATTTAATGCCATTAT
>CAYNIH010000326.1:0-2120 GCA_964397115.1 uncultured Roseivirgaceae bacterium
TGGATATTGCCTTTATCATAGAAGGAAACCATAAACGCAAAAAACTGTGGGACGGCACCTGGGTTATTTCTGTCTATAACCTGTATGCGAGAAGGAATGCCTACTCTGTTTTCTTCCAGGAAGATCAATGGGGCATCCTGAAACCTTACAGGCTTTCGGTGGTTGGTTCCGTCATCCCTACCATTAATTATACGTTTAAGTTCTGATGAAGAATGCCGTAAGGATATCCGTAGTTATGCTGGCTGCCTTGGTGGGCAGTTGTGTTGACCCGTTTACGGTGCCCAACCAAAGCCATACCCCCCAACTGGTGGTGGATGCAATTTTTACTGATGAAGCCGGGCCGCATAGGGTAACCTTAACGTACACGTCAGCCCTGTCAAACGATTATTCCAACCGCACTTTTGTGTCCGGAGCAATCGTGCGCATTAAAGATGAGACCACCGATGTAACCACCGGGCTGGTAGAATCAAACCCCGGTATATACGAAACACCTCCTGACTGGAAAACGGTAATTGGCAGGGAATATACGCTGCATATTCAGTTGGCCGATGGAAGTGAATTTCGATCGGATACCCAAAAGGTTGCTCCGGCCGGTGAAATTGACAGCCTGGCCCTTCCGTTTCTTCCTAATTCCATTAATCAAAACGATGCCAGCCAACCGCAAAATTCACTTGGAATATATATTGATTCGAAAGGGGTACCGGGTGAGTCCAACTTCTTCCGGTGGAGGTGGATTGGAACCTATCAGGTAGAAACTGATCCGGCCAATAAAACCAGGATAGACCCTGATTGCAATTGCGAAGTACCCGATCCCCCGCCTTGCGCCTTCGGCATTTGCAGTTGCTGCACGTGTTGGGTTAGCGATTTCAGCACAAAGGCCACCGTGTCGAACAACCAGTTGAGTAGCGATAATTCATTTTATAATGTTTTGCTGGGAAAGATTCCTGTAGAACCCTTCCGGTTTTTCAGAAAATACCACATAGAAGTTCAACAGCTGAGCCTTTATGAATCGGCCTACCGGTTTTGGAAACTCGTGCAGGCTCAACAACAGGGCGCTACCGATATCTTTCAGCCCAATGCCATCAGAATCCGCGGTAATGTTACGGCTGTGACTAACCCGGAACAAGAAGTTTTTGGTGTGGTTTCGTTTAGTTCAGTAACCACGGCAACACGATTCATAGAACGAAGCGACCTGCCGGTAGTATTACTTGATCCGCCACTGCTCCGTGAAGATTGCCGGATTGTATTTCGGAATTCAACCAATGTGAAACCCGACTTTTGGTAAAATGGCGAGATTAATCGTTGGCATTTGCTTTTTAATTACCGCGGCACAAGCCCAGGTGCCTTTATCGGAATGGTCCGAAAAACTAAAGGCGTATTATACCCTGCATAACCCGGTAAAATTGCACCTGCGTTTTAATCAGCCTGTTTATGCACCCGGTGATACGGTTTTTTTGAGGGCAGCCTACATCCTGGCAGCCGATGCCATTCCGCTGAAAGGATTTAACCTGATTGAACTGGATGTGGTAGATGCAAATGGAAAGGTAATCCTTCATCAATGGATGCGCATTCGCGATGGCTGGGGAGCCAACCAGATTGTTTTACCTGAAAATATGCCGCCCGGAAATTACCGGATAATCGCTTACGACAACTGGATGAAAAATTTTGACCAGTCGAGGTACTTCGAAGGCGAACTTCGTGTGGCGGGTGAATATTTTTATTCAGATAAACCAGTGAGCAAACGCCTTACCTGTTATCCTGAAGGAGGCCGCCTGGTAGCCGGATTGCGTAACAAAGTGGTAGTGGTTGCAGCCGCCAATCAAAGCGGTACAGTATCGGATTCAAATGGAATTAAAATAGCCGACTTTTCAACCGACCGCAATGGATATGGATTGGTTTTTCTTGATCCGGAAAGAGGCAAAGAATACACCGTTCGGGCAGGTAGTGAGCGTTGCGCGTTAACCGCTTCGAATGATGGCGTTACTATACTGGCTACCCCTTCGGTAGCGGCTAACGTTCCCAATCGGATTTTACTGCAAGCACCCGCCTCATCGGCTTTCAGTAACGAGCCGCTTAACCTGCTCATCAGCGGGCATGGTTCCGTTTATTATTCTGCTTCC
>CAYNIH010000327.1:0-2091 GCA_964397115.1 uncultured Roseivirgaceae bacterium
GCGCATTGCGCCCGTTGATCTGCGCCCAGCCGGTGATGCCGGGCAGGGTTGCATGGCGGCGAGCCTGCTGGGGGGTGTAGCGCTCCAGGTATTGCATCAACAAGGGACGAGGACCAACCAGGCTCATATCGCCTTTTAATACATTAACCAGTTGAGGAAGTTCATCAAGTTTAAATTTCCGAAGCCAGTAACCTACGGGAGTTATCCGCGAATCACGCTCACCAATAGTAATGGGCGTTGCGTTGTTTGAGCCGGTATACATGGTTCTGAATTTTAAAAGTTTAAACAGTTTTCCTCCTTGTCCTACACGATCCTGCATAAAGAATATGGGACCCGAAGAGTCCAATTTGATAGCTAAGGCTATGAGAAGAAAAGGAAATAGCAGAATAAAAAGACCGATAACAGAAGTAAGGAAATCAAAGGTTCGTTTGGTCATTAGCTTAAATTGAACAAATCAGGACTTACACCATGAATTTGTCCGTTTAAATCATCCGGTTAACTAAAGAAGAAAAGACGCTATTAAAAGCAATCACTTAAGAAATTTCATTATACGCCTGAACTACCGACCGTACGATAAAGTCAATCTTCACCTGATCCAATTCAGGGTAAACCGGCAGGGAAATTTCACGGGAATAATTATCGTAAGCAACCGGGTAATCAGCAATCCGATAGCCGCGCTCCTTAAAAACAGTAAGCAGAGGCAAGGGTTGAAAATGCACATTTACCGAAACACCCGTTGCTGTTATTTTTTCAATCATTAAATCGCGTTGTGCTTCGCTGATGCCTTTTATCCGCAAGGCAAACAGGTGGTAAGACGAGGTACGCTCCTGGTCATCCGCAGGTGGTAATTGTGCCCAATCGTACTTGGCAAATGCTGTTGCATAGGCATCAAAAATCCGTTTACGCTCCGGCAAAATTAACGCGTGGTACTTCCTCAGTTGCGCCAGTCCGATAGCCGCACACACATCGGGCATATTCATTTTAAAGCCCGGGTACACGATGTCGTACCTCCACCCTGCCCCGTTGGTTTTGGCCAGCGCATCTTTGGTCTGGCCGTTAAGCGACCACAACTTCAGCGTGCGGTAAATTCCGACATGATCAAATTTCCCTTCGGGAAGGTTGATGCACATGGCGCCCCCTTCGGCCGTGGTAATGTTCTTTACGGCATGAAAAGAAAATACCGCGAAGTCACCCCAGCAGCCTGAAGGTATTCCAGCATACCGGGCGCCAATGGAGTGAGCCGCATCGGTAAGCACCATAATTCTGCCCAGTTTTGTCTGGTTCTGGTTTTTTGGAATAAATTTTTCACGCACATCCGCTTCCTCAAGGATGCCATAAATCTTTTTGTAATCACACGGCCACCCCGCTATATCCACCGGAATAATCGCTTTGGTATTGGCTGTAATCTTTTCCCGCAACTGATTGGTGTTGATATTAAAATCCTCCCCGCAATCCACCATAACAGGCCTTGCTCCCAGGTGCATCACCACTAGGGCTGTGGCGGCATAGGTATAGGCAGGAACAATGACTTCATCGCCACGGGTAATACCATACCAATGCAGCAAGAGCATTAACCCTGACGTTGCAGAATTACAACACGCTACATGAGTACGTCCGGTTTGTTCGGCCACCAGTTTCTCCAACGCCAGCACCTTCGGGCCGGAGGTAATCCATCCGGAGTCAAGCGTATCGAGCACTTCGCGCTTGATATCGTCATCGATGTAGGGCGGGGAGAAGGGAATTTTCAAGAATTGTGGAGTCTAAACTATTAACATTAAAATAATAAAGCACTCAAAATAAAAAACTGATCTCAAAAAGGATTTTCAAAATCTATTGCCTCAAAAGTTTTATTTCGCTCCCGAAAAAGCGAAACAGCATTTTGAGACCTTATCAGCAGTGGGTCTTGACTTCGGAATAATCGTGAGAGTAGAGCAATCGGCCATAAAAAAAGGAAAAATACGAGTGTTAATAAAATGTTAGGTACCAACAGCCCCAACAGGTGCGCAAATTTCATCCAACTGCTATGAATAATTTGTGCAATTCGGCTTGACAACAATGCCAATGCACCTGTCACCATACTTAAATACAGCC
>CAYNIH010000328.1:0-2082 GCA_964397115.1 uncultured Roseivirgaceae bacterium
GGTCTTCTCAATTGGAGATGCAGGGTATGCCTCCTGGCCATTAAGCGCCAAATTGCAGTTTGAACTGATAGGTATTTCTTTGGCACAGCTTAATTCACTGCAACCCGGTGAGCCGGTAGTGTTTTTCGGAAGAAAAGGAGCCTTGCCCGGCACCGCAACAATGTACCGGCCGGCAGTTTCACCGGTAGATGAACAGGAACTTTTGGCACAGGGCACCATCAGCGGGGGCTTCAGTTCAGGAACAATGACTACGCCCCGCATCGGGCCGGCTACAGCATGGCACACCTTCGTTGCCCAGGCTGCGTTTTCTGAATTTCCGGTAACCGATTTATACCGGTTTAATCTTTATGGCGTCACCCTGCAAGGTCACAGCGATTTGCTGTTGTTTGATGCCGGGAATGCCGTTGACCTTTCCTTTATTGACGCTGAACACTATCCGTACCTGCAGGTTGAGTTTTTTGCCGAAGACGCTACAAACCTTACCCCACCCCAACTGAACAAATGGATGGTGCTTTACACTCCCTCAGCGGAGGGGGTGCTCACCTACAGCGGAAACACCGGGCCGGTAACTTTGCAGGAAGGCGAAACCTGGCTCGGAAACTATGGCTTTAAGAATATTTCGCTGAAAAATTTTTCTGACTCCCTGTCGGTAAGGATGGAGGTCTTTTCCCAACAATCGCTTACCAGTGAACTCCGAACGGTGAAGATAAAAGCCCCGTTGCCTGGTGAAACTACGCCTTTTACGTTTACCGTGAATACCACGAATAAAAGCGGTATGAACGATGTAAAGGTGTTCGTCAATCCACGGGAGTTGCCCGAACAGCATTACGAAAATAATGTGCTTGAACTGTACAGCTACCTGGATGTAAGGCCCGATGTGTTCAACCCGGTTCTTGATGTAACTGTTGACGGGCGCTACCTTCGGAACGGTGACTTCGTTTCCCCTAATCCAAAAATTATTGTCCGTTTGTGGGATGAAAATTCGTTGATAAAAAAAACGGATACGCTGGGAGTAAAGCTATTCCTGACTTACCCGGATGAACTTTCGCCAACCCCCATTTACTTGAGCCGGAGCGATGTGGTGTGGTATGCCCAAACGGAAGAGGAGGATTTTCGTATTGAATTTTCACCACGAAACCTGCCGGAGGGGGAGTACACCCTGCGCGTAGAGGCACGCGATGCGCGCAACAATACCAGCGGAGCCACTCCCTATGCCGTTACGTTTCATGTGAGCTATGATCACACGGCTTATTTACTGGCTCCTCATCCAAACCCGGTATCTTCTGCGGTTTCGTTTGTGCTGGTGTTTACCGGAGAAACACCACCCGATAAATTCGTACTCGACATAATGAACAGCAACGGCCAACCGGTGCATACGCTGGAGTATGGCGGGTTTATTATAGGCACCAACCGGATTGTTTGGGATGGCACCGATAGCCGGGGAAATTTCCTGGCAAACGGATTGTACCTGTATCGGGTAAGGTTGTTCAGCAATGACCAGCCTGTACTTATAGAAATTCCGGAAGGCGAACGGTTTTTAAAGAATGGTTACGGCAAACTGGTACTTTCAAGGTAGCAGGTAATGCTATGTTAATCGTACCAGTTTACCCTTTCTTTTAACGATGTTCTTGTAGTCCCATTGAATGCTCTTCGATTTTTTTAACCACCTTCTTAAATCAGCTAGGTTAATCTGATTCACAGCGGTATAACGTTTTTCAGCAGCTTTAAAACTTCCTTCGTTTTGTAATTCGGGTTCATTAAAAGACTGACCGCTCCAGAATAGCAACCTGATGCAATTTTTTAGTTTGCTGTAGCCCACAACGGGATTCCCATCCAAAAACCAAACGGGGTGAGCATGCCAGATTTTATTCTCAGCATCGGGTAGGCAACGACAAATTTCCCTGGCAAGCAGATTGCAAATTTCTTGATCTTCCTTTGATTGGGCATCGTGATATGTCTGAATTTCCTTAGTCGATGAGTTGGTTATCCCTTCTTTTCTGGTCATATCTTTTCCAAGGTTTTCCTGTACACGGGATTTAACAATCGCCTTAACAAGCGATACCGGAATTTGCTTTTCTAAAG
>CAYNIH010000329.1:0-2074 GCA_964397115.1 uncultured Roseivirgaceae bacterium
ATTGCCAGCAGCCCCACCTTGGATTTCATGCCCTATCGTAACAAAATCAATACTTCGTTTATAGTTGGGGGTGCCGCCAAATACAAATGGGGCCTCGATTACCTCTTTGCCGAGGTAAGGTATGGATTTGGGTTGAACAATTTAGTTACGAATACCACAACATTTAACGGCCGGCCCATGCAGGAATATGCCCACGTAGATGATTACTTCCGACTTGATAACCTTTCGGTTTCAATAGGCTATGTTATGCCCTTGTATAAGCCGCGGGAACTGAAAAAAGCCAAAACTAAGTCGGTGCTTAAAACACTCAAAAAGACCAATTATGATGAGGAGTAGCCTTGTTTTAAGTCTTTTGGTATTTCTCGCCCAATCTTCCTGCGATACAACAGGCCGTGTGGAACCCCTCTACAAACAACACTTTATTAAATATTATGGTGAGGATGGGGACCAGCAGGCGGTAGATTTTTTGTTTACCTCGTCCGATCGGTTTTTGATTTTAGGCAATACGATCAACTCGCTTTCAAACTACCGCATGTACCTTGTGGTTACTGACATCAACGGAAATACCTTAATTGAAAAGCGCCTTGGGATCAATCAGGAACTTGCCCGCGACATCGAACCCATCGTAGCTGGGCCTGATGCCGGTAACTTTGTCGTTCTTTCTAATGTTAGCAAAAACGCTTCCGACTCCCTGGCCATCCGGCTTACAGTAATTAATATCCAAGGCGATAGCCTGAAAAGTTTTTACTATAATTCGCTGGCCAGTCAGGAAGGTGTTTCAGTCACCCCACTGAATGACGGCAGCTACTTTATCAGCGGTAAAACAACTGACACCGATGCAAGTCTTAATACCGAGCTTCCTTCCGGTTTGGTTGACAAGGAAGATCAATTGGTAATGTACCTTAACCCTGATTTTTCAGTAAACTACCTCAAACGGATTGGAGGCTCAGCGGAAGGAGCCTGTATTAAGATTTTACCAGGATCAACATCTTTTTATTACAGCGGGTACAGCGATGCATTAATCGGATCAGAAACCGGAATATCCAACTATGAAAATAATTTCGATTTTAGGGTATTTACCACGGACCCCTCAGCGGGTTCGGTAAATTTTAATGCAGGTACACCAGGCTTGCCTGAAACCCTGGCGACTATAACACGATCGGGAATTGGTGCCTTTCTGGCGGTTGGTACCCAGCGCCTCTCTGGTACTCAATCAAGATTATATGCTGCATTAATCAATACCGAATTTTCGCCAGCCGGATTGAGCGAAGGTATTTTACCCTTGTCGCCTGATAATTACGAGGCGGTACACGCAGCTCCTTCCGGAACATCCCGGTTTTTGATTGTTGCAAATCGAATTAATGCGGCAGAAAAAAGTGACATCTGGGTTGGCCGGATAACAACAGAATTCGTAACGGATTTTCAGGCCACGTTTGGTGAACAGAACACAAACGACAAGGCTGTACGGGTGATGGAATTACCAAATGGTGATGTAGTGGTTTTGGGAACCATGAATTTGTCGAACCAAGATAAAATGGCCCTGATAAAACTTACTTCTGATGGAAACTTTGAATAGTTATGGGAATTCGGTATGATAAAGTTCGGTTTAGTTTTTCAGCCCGAAAGGGTTACTTTTAAGGTTTAGATGCGATTCAAAAAACATAGTTGGCTAACTTTTGTCTATGCTCCGATTTTTACGACCGTTTCATATCCGCTTAACGGTTAATCCCGGCAAAAGCCATAAAATCGGATTGCAACCGGCAGTCTTAATACTCCTTCTTAATACCTTCACCTTTTATGCAAATTCCCAAACCTGGCTGCCTGCCGGTGGGGGCGACTGGAATACGGCAGCAAACTGGAGTCCTGCGGTGGTACCCGGACCGGGATCCGATGTGGTGATACCTGCCACCCATACAGGTGGTACTATTACGGCTGTGCCGGATATTACGTTAAACAGTTTAACGGTTTCAGGTTCAGGTACCTGTATCTTATCAGGCTCAGCCTTCGGCAATACCATTACCATTTCTGGCTCGTTCACCCTGAGTAGTGGTAAAACACTTACCATAGGTGACGC
>CAYNIH010000330.1:0-2012 GCA_964397115.1 uncultured Roseivirgaceae bacterium
CTTTATGCTGGGAAAACTCTCATTTGTTGGCAGTTCGGGGCTTCAGCAAGAAAAGCAGAAGGATTACCGTAATGTTGTGCTCATTCAAGTGGTAATTATTACCATGGGCCTCCTTCTATCGGGGCCCTTGCTGGAAGATTCAAGGAGCGAGCTATCCAAAATCATAATCTCTGTTTTTTCCTTTTTTGGCGCCCTTTACGCCTTTCTGCTGTGGGATTTGCTCAGAAACTTCACCAACAGCAATGTGCTCATCAGGGTTATTCTAGTCGTGCTCATTGGAATAGTGGCTTTCGGTATTCTGATTGAGTTTCCCTACTATAAAATCATCGAAATTGAAAACAGGCGGGCGGCCCTGCTTGTCATCCACGGGTTGTTGTTTCCTATCGAGGTCATTGTCATAGCATTCACCATTCGCGACATTTTCGGCTCGGAATTTCTTACTCCCGATAAACTTTGGGGGTCAGCCTGCGTTTACCTCATGACAGGTATTTCATTTGGTAGCCTGTACGACCTGATTTGCATAAGCGGCTATGGCAACCTGGGTATTGAACTGGAACTGGGCATTCCTAATTACGCTGAATGCGTTGGCCACAGCCTGAGCCTGCTCGGAGGTATCGACTCGCGTTACCCGGATGCCACTTACCTGATAAAGAACCTGGGAGTAATTGAAGGGTTATGGGGGAGTTTGTTTACGGTGCTGATTATCGGAAAATTACTCGGTCTGCCCAAACCGGGACAATAAAATCTTAAAAGTAACTTAACCTAATTAACCATATGAAAGGAAATCGTTTTTTACCGTTTATCATTCTCGGAGTCATCGCACTGTTCGTGGTGGCCGGAATATCCTCCAGTTTGTTTTACACCGTTCAGGCCGATGAACGGGCCGTTATCTTTTACAAATTCGGGTCGGGCCTGGATAAGGAAAATGTCATCCAGCCAGGCTTTCATAGCAAAGCCCCCTGGAACGATGTGTACATATATACCGTTAGAGAAACCGCCACCGATGAAAACATGGATGTGCTCGATAAGAATGGATTACCGATACATGTTGACGTAACCGTTCGGTTTTTCCCGGTGCCCGAAAAAATCGGCTACATCCATGAAAAATTTAACCGCGGATATGTTAACACGCTCATCATTCCTGAGGCCCGCTCGGCTGTTCGCCAGGTAATGGGGCGTTACACAGCCGAAGAGATTTACTCCACCAAACGGGCCGAGGTAGAAAACACGATTAAATCCGAATGCGAAAACATTCTTAGCCAGAACAACGTCCACATGGCTGCCCTGCTTATTCGTTCCATCCAACTGCCCGAACAAATCCGCGTGGCTATTCAAAATAAATTACAGCAGGAGCAGGAAGCGCTGGCCTACCAGTTCAGGCTTGATAAAGAAAGAAGTGAAGCCGAGCGGAAGCGCATTGCCGCAGAGGGCGAGTCGCGTGCAAATAACATCATCAACAACAGCCTTACCGATAAGCTCCTAAAAATGAGGGGGATTGAAGCCACCCTGGAGCTTGCCAAATCACCAAACACCAAGGTCATTGTGGTTGGCTCAGGAAAAGACGGCTTGCCGATGATTCTTGGAAATAATTAATTGGAGCAACCATACTTTTTAACTGGGCAACCTGTTATCTTTAGAAGATTCGAAAAAAAACTCTACACATGGCAAAAACGGTTGAACTTATTATTGACGGCAAGTCGTACACCTTTCCGGTAATTGAGGGCAGCGAAAAGGAACTGGCCATCGACATCAGTGATTTGCGCGACAAAACAGGCTACATTACGCTGGATATTGGTTACAAAAACACCGGCTCTACTAAAAGCGCCATCACGTTTTTGGATGGCGAGCAAGGCGTGCTCCATTACCGGGGTTATGCCATTGAAGACCTGGCCGAAAAGTCAACTTTTCTGGAAGTAGCCTACCTGCTGATTTTTGGTGAACTGCCCACCAGAGCCGAGTACGAAAAATTTGCCAGCGACATCACCAAGCGAACCCTGGTGCACGAAGACATT
>CAYNIH010000331.1:0-1990 GCA_964397115.1 uncultured Roseivirgaceae bacterium
GCCGGCAGGGAAATGGGCCTGCCGGTATGGTAGTTAAAATTGCCGGAGAAGAAATGCCTGCGGCTGATACCGTACCGCCAGGTCAGGTTAATCACATGGGGCTGGTCAAAGTTAGCAGGGAAGTATTTACCGTTATTAATCTTCTCACTATCATGGGTTCCGTTTACCTGGCGAAGCGAACGAGAGAATGTGTAGTTAACCGCTGCCTGCAACCGCCCCCTGTTTTTTGTTGCTGAAAGTTCTATACCGTATGCTTGTGCCGTGCCTGGCAAGAGTGCAGTTTCAAGTTTATCATTTAAAATCAAACTTGTGCCATCTTTAAAATCGAGAATGTTGGCTGTGTGCTTGTAAAATAACTCGCCATATACCTCATAGGTATTTTCTTTCAGGCTCCTGAAGTACCCGGCCGAAGCCTGGTCGGCAAGCTGAGGCCGGAAAAAACTATTGCTTGACTGCCAAACATCTACGGGTGTAACAGCCGCTGTATTGCTGATTAGGTGAACGAACTGATGCAACCGATTATAACCCAGTTTAATCGAACTGAACTGATTGATTGAATAGCGTACCGCCAGCCTGGGTTCGGGTCCATGGTAAACCTTCATAATGCTGCCCGCAGAATAGACCGTTGAGTCCGTAATATTTTGTGGTTCCAAAGGCTCTCCGGACTGATACTGATAAACCGTTCCGGGCCCCAGGCGGGCATACAAGGCGTACCGGATGCCGGCATCAACCGTGACCCGGTTACCCAACTTAACCGATTCGCTGAAATAGAGCCCTGCCTCCACCGAGTTTTCATCAGCAACAGAAACCGCAGGCGTGAGGGATTCAGCGGTTGTTGGTTTTAGCGTGCCGGGTTTAAAATTGTAGTACGTGGCCTGCAAGCCGAAAGCAATCGGGTTATCGGCATTATAATTAAAGTCGGCCCTGAGCGTGGGATAAAAAACGCCATAGGTCAGGTTAAAGGCTTCGCGGGCATCCGGTTCCTGGAGGGTATAGTTGTACTGCCCTGCTCCCAGGGTAATGCTGTAAAATAATTTGTCGTTTACTGCCTTGTCGAGCCTTACCGATGCGGCAACGTTGTTCCATTGAAATAGTGTGTCGTTGGTAAGCCTTAACTTATCGCGGCTTGCATAGCCGGAAAAAATGATTTTGCTTTTCGCTGAAAATTTATGTGCCAGCTTAAATGAACCGTCATAGAACTTAATCGAACTGTTTTGCAAAGAGGCATAGTCAGATTTGATCATATCCAACATCCAATCGGAATAGGTGGCCCGTACCGAAGCAATTACTGAGGTGGTATCTTTTTTTATTGGCCCGCCCAGCGTTAAAAAGGTGGAGATAAATCCAATGCCTCCGCTGCCGGTCCAGCGGCTATAATCTCCCTCCCTTGAGGTAACATTTAGCACCGATGAGGCCCTGCCACCAAACTCAGCCGGGATGCCCCCCTTGTAAAACGATACCTGCCTAATGGCATCCGCATTGAATGCAGAGAAGAATCCAAGCGCATGCGAAGTGTTGAAGACTGGAAGGCCATCGTAAAGCACCAGGTTTTGATCAGTTCCGCCACCCCGCACATTAAAACCGACTGCCAGTTCGCCAACCGTAGTAACGCCTGCCTGGGTTTGCACCTGCTTTACCACATCCACCTCACCAAGGGATACCGGTGCCCGTTTCATTTCACTTACCCGCAGGTTGGCCTGACCAATGCTTTGACTAACAATAGCCTGATCGGTGACAACTACTTCTTCTAAAAGAACAGGCGCTTCCTCCATGATCATATTGAATCGCCCGTTGCTGAAAATCTGCAAGTCAACAATTTTTTCCGCATAGTTGGCATGCCGAAAGCTAATCAGGTGGGCCCCTGGCGCTAGGATGAGTTCATAAGCTCCCTGATCGTTGGTTGTTATCCCTTTGTCTGATTCCAGCAGGGTTATCGTGGCCTGTTTAACAGGCAATGAAGTCTTCTCATCGGTAACCACCCCGCGCAACA
>CAYNIH010000332.1:0-1945 GCA_964397115.1 uncultured Roseivirgaceae bacterium
GCAGGGGCCAGGTCGGCCACGGTTTGATAAGTAACCAGCAAATCGTTTTGGGTAAGGCTAGTGGGCACAATCACGGCATCGCTCACCAGGCAGAGTTTTTTTATTCCTTCATCAGTAGTCTTTCCGGCACTGTCAACAATAATGAAATCCAGCCCCAGACTTTGTTTTATGCGGATGAGTTCATCGGCAACATGCTGATCGTGCGAGCCCAGTATATCGAAAACAGTTCCCGGGGTTTCGTTTTTCAATTGCTCCATTTTACGGAGCGTGTTGAGCGTATAGTTGGTGTCTGTTTCTACCAGCATTACTTTCTTACCGGAATGATGAAGAGCAGCAGCCAGGTTAATGGCATTGGTGGTTTTGCCTGTTCCGCCTTTGCGGCTGATAAAGGAAATGATTTTTGCAACCGGCACGTCAGAGCGATCGATTAACATCAAATTTTTCCAGGTAATCGGCTACCCTTCGCACAAACGAGCCGCCCAATGCGCCATCTACCACACGGTGGTCATAGGAGTGGGATAGAAACATTTTTTGCCGCACAACGATGGCATCGCCATATGGAGTTTCAACAACAGCCGGCTTTTTTTGAATTGCCCCCAGGGCAAGAATAGCCACCTGGGGCTGTACAATGATGGGTGTGCCCATTACATTTCCGAATGAGCCCACGTTCGACACGGTGTAAGTGCCGCCTGCCAGGTCATCAGGTTTTAACTGGTTTTCACGGGCCCGGTTTGCCAGGTCGTTAACTATTTTGGCCAAGCCGGTAATGTTGTATTGGTCGGCATTTTTAATAACCGGAACGATAAGGTTGCCGGTTGGCAGGGCAACGGCCATCCCGATGTTGATGTCTTTTTTCTTTATTATCCGGTTTCCATCCACCTGGATGTTGATCATTGGGAAATCTTTAATGGCGTTGGCTACCGCTTCAATGAAAATGGGTGTAAAGGTTAAACTTTCGCCAAACCGTTTTTGAAATTCGTTTTTCACCTTATTGCGCCAGAAAACAATATTGGTTACATCGGCTTCGACAAAAGAAGTAACGTGGGGAGAAATGCGTTTCGAGTCCACCATGCGCTCGGCAATCATTTTGCGCATGCGGTCCATTTCGATGATCTCATCTCCGCCTGAAATTGAAACCGGAGCAGCTTTCGGTGCAGGTTTTTCATCAGCATATTGTTGTACCGACTGGATGGTTTTGCCAGGTTTGCGGTGCTGTACATAGGCGAGAATATCCTTTTTAGTAACACGGCCATCGAGCCCTGTGCCCGGAATGGTTTCAAGCTCCATTACCGGAATGTTTTCTTCACGGGCAATATTTTTTACAAGTGGGGAGTAAAAGCGGGTGGCCGATTTAAAGTCGGTTGCAACAGTTTTAGCTGTTCCGTTTGTAGCAACCGGACCGGGGGTTTCCTTAACTGGTTCGGGTGCAGAGGCAGGTGGTTGTTTTTCGGTTACCGGAGCAGCGACCACATCGGATTCGGTGGCAATAATGGCGATAGGCTTGCCTACTTTAACCACTTCGCCTTCTTTGGCGAGAATTTCCCTGAGCACACCGGCATGGGTGGAAGGCACCTCAGTATCTACCTTGTCGGTAGCCACTTCCAGCACCGATTCATCCTGTTCGATTTTATCACCTGGTTTTTTCAGCCACGAGAGGATGGTAGCCTCCATAATGCTTTCGCCCATTTTGGGCATAATAAGTTCAACCAGTGCCATGTTATGTAAATTTTGAACGGCCAAAGTTACTATTTTTCTCCTTTGCGCTAACGATTGCAGGTCTTTACCCAAGGTTTTCAACAGGGCATTACAGATGACCCGACTTGACAACCATCAGGCTTTTAACCTGATCCGGGTCATAGCCTACAGATTATGCCGGATAATACTTTTAAGGCCGAAATAGTTTGTTTACAACTGAATTCGGCTAAGAGGGTTTGGTTGAATCAAC
>CAYNIH010000333.1:0-1599 GCA_964397115.1 uncultured Roseivirgaceae bacterium
ATAGCCATTTACGTTATTTGATTTTAAGAATTAATGAACCGAAAGCATTCAGCCGAACCCTTAGCGAGCGGTTTTCGTCAAGTCCGGTTTCAACTTCTTGCCAGAGTATGTCACGGGCTACATAAGCCCGGCTTTTTTCTAATCCCATTTCGTCAGCCAATTCTTCCGGAAGGGTGATGGCTACATCTGCAGGTTTATCCCGAAAACTTGAAATGATGAGCAGCCGCTCTTCACCGTACCAGCGCGCAAAGGCATGGATGTCATCGGCAAGTTGTTTTCGATCCAGGTTATACTGGGTTAAATCAGCATAGCGGCCTGCTGTTATGGCACTGGATTGGCCGGCAAGGGTAAGCAACCGGACATAAAACTGCCTCAACTGTTTTTGCTCCTCCGAAAGTTGTCCGCCATCAAACAGTCCGTTGTTCATCCATTTCTGATGTTCGGGCGCTCCCCAATAATCCATTTTGGTGGTTGTGCCTGGCTGCTCAAGGGTTTGGTGCCCGGGATCGCCTTCGGCCGGCTCGCCCACCTCCTGGCCGAAATACACCATAACGGGGCCGGCATCAATGGTTGCACTGATCACCATTGCGGGCACTGCTTTCCAGGGATCACCGGCAAAATATTTTGATGCAATCCGCTGCTCATCGTGGTTTTCGAGAAAATGAAGCATGTGGTTGTTGATTCCGCTGAGGGATTGCTGAATGGTGGCTATCGCGGTGGTTGAACTTTCGCCATTAATTAATTTACGAAGCGTATCATATAGCTGCACCTTATCGTAAAGAAAATCAAACCGGCCCGTTTCAATAAAATTTCTGTACACCGAAGGATTATAAATCTCTGCAATAAAAATCAACTCATTATTCACCGCCTTCACCTGCGGAATTACCCAGTTCCAGAATTCTACCGGCACCATCTCGGCCATGTCGCAGCGAAAGCCATCCACTTTTTTTCCGGCCCAGTAGAGAAGGATGTGCCGCATCTTAAGCCAGGTATCGGGTATGGGATCAAAATGCTTATTACCTCCCTGTTGGATATCTACACCGTAGTTAAGTTTTACGGCTTCAAACCAGTCGGTAATGGCTGGCTGGGCTACAAATTTATCGTTGGCGGTTGCCTTTGCCGGAAACTCGTCAAATTTCCCGTCTTTCGTTGGAAAGTCGTTGCCGGCACCTAAAGGAATGTACCCTTCAGGGGCTTTAAACCGCTCGCCCGGCAGGTAATAGAAATTATTAGAAGGCTTGAACGCAACCGACCTTTCGTCATCTTCACCAAAATCGCGCACCCCGCGGGGTTTGGCATCCGACTTATAGGCTCGCGCAACATGGTTGGGTACAAAGTCAATGATTACCTTAAGGCCCAGGGTATGCGTGCGATCAACCAGTGCTTCAAACTCCTGCATCCGGTGGGGTACATTAACGGCAAGGTCAGGATTTACATCATAGTAGTCTTTAATTGAGTAGGGAGAACCTGCCCTGCCCTTTACCAGATCGGCATCATCCAACGGTATGCCATAGGCGGTATAATCGGTAAGCAGGGCGTGTTCAATTATTCCGGTGTACCAAACATGGGTTATGCCAAGTTCCTTTAGGCCCTTAAGCG
>CAYNIH010000333.1:1609-1939 GCA_964397115.1 uncultured Roseivirgaceae bacterium
CATAGGGTCTGTTCACTGTTACCTTATTTCCGAATAAACGCGTCATCAACTGATAGATGACAATTTTTTCTTGTGATTCAGGAGAACTCAACACGGTGGGTATTTTTTCGGTAGTTCGGGTGCAAGCTGCAAGCAAAAAAACAATTAGACACAGGTTAATCCGGATCATGGTTAAAGATAGGATAAACAGCGCCTATCGCAAAAATGAAATTCCCGTTAATAATTAGCTAAGAAAGATAAACCGCTTCGCAAACGATTGAATCTTACCGGATGCGGAATGACCGAACCAGGTAAAAAACGAGCAGCAATGCGCAAACCGCCAATGCTGCT
>CAYNIH010000334.1:0-1904 GCA_964397115.1 uncultured Roseivirgaceae bacterium
GTCAAGCATTTCTTTCACGCCTTCTTCCCAAGGATAGCCAAAAGCGGATGGAATTAACCTCCAGGCGTTGCCTTCGCCCATGAAGGTGGTTAGTTCATATACACCCCGTTGGGCATTGGCTGCTTTAAACCGGTTATCGTGCCCGATAATCCATGCCACCATGTAGCCGGCATAGCTACCACCCTCGACAAACAAATTATCCTTATCAATCCAGTTATGGTTTTTCATCGCAGCCTCAAGTGAGGCAAGTATATCACCGGCAGGCGTAGTGCCCCAGTCGCGGTAATTTGCTTTTTTAAATTTATCGCCATAACCTCCGCTGCCGCGTGGGTTGCAGTACACCACCCCATAGCCCCAACTGGCTTCCAACTGATATTCATGCCACATCGAGAAAATGCCCGGGCCCCACATCGCGGCCGGCCCGCCATGAATGTTGAGAATAGTTGGATATTTTAATCCTTCTTTCCTTCCGGCAGGTTCCATCACCCAATATTGAATTTTAGTTCCGTCAGGTTGGGAAAACCAATACTCTTTCGGATAGACAATAAGCTTGTCGTTAAGCCAATCTTCGTTTAACCGGGTAAGTTGCCGGTTGCTTTTGTCTTTACCATTGTACAGGTAAACCTCCCAGGGATTTTTCGTTTCGGTTAATGCGTAAACGATTTTATCTGCAGCCAGATCAAAATCATTAACTCCGCTATCGTTGCCAATTATTCTGCTGGCATTACCTCCCTTTGCCGGAACAGCATAAAGTACAATATCGCCTTCGGTTTGAGCGGTGAAGTAAATGGTTTTGCTGTCGGCTGACCATCGTGCAGAGCCGGCATCCCGATCAAGGGCCGGAGTTAATAGCATGGGTTTACCTCCTGCGGCTGGCATCACAGCCAGTTGCGATTGCATGGCATGGCGGTTTTGCACATTTGTTGCGCTAAATACAACCTGGGTGCCGTCAGGAGAATAAAGCGGGCTGCTTAGCGAATAATTCTCCCAATGAAGAAACTCGGATGCTTTCTTTGAAGCGATGTCAATTACCCAGAGGTTGCCATCTGTTACCCGGTCGGGATCAACGGTATAAATCCGCGAGCGGCAAATAATCATTTTGCCATCGGGTGACCAGGCAGGTGAAAGGAAATCCTGAAAGCCGCTGGTGAGTTGGTTGGGCTTTGCTTCGGGGGTTGCCTCCTGGATAAAAATTTGTGTAAAATTGCGCTGAGGCTGCAGGGTTAGTTCTCCCTGAAAGTCCTGACGGGTAATTACTTTCGGATTATTCTCGCTGGCATTTTTTGCAAGCCATGCTCTAACTTCTTCGAGTGTTCCGTCAGGGCTGTTTTTAATTTTCTTTTTTTCTTCCGGTTTCAGCACTTTAAAATTCGGTTCGTCCCCGGGATTGCGGCCTGGGCGTTCATCTTTCCAGGTGATTTTGCCCTCTGTTGCATAGGCGGGAATGGAAGAAGTGAACATAATTTTTTTGCCATCAGGAGACCACAAAGGATTAAAGGCCCCGTGTTCAGTTTTGGTTAACGGGTAAGCCTCGCCACCGGTTAACGGCAATACCCACACCTGCGATTTTTCACCATCGGTACGCACAAAGGCAATTTGCTGACCATCCGGTGAAAAAACGGGCTGACTGTCGTTTTTGTCGCCAAAGGTTAGCTGCTTCAATTCCTGTTTACCGGACAGGTCGGCTAAGTAGAGCTGTCGGGTATAATAGTAGTCGTTTTCATTCTTCACTGCTTTTCGGGTTACCACCATAATAGCTTTGCTGCCATCGGAAGAAACATCGATCTGATTGGCCGTGGTGATCTTCAATAAATCGGTAGCAACAATAGGTTTCCTGGCTTGCCCGAGCAGCAATAGCGGAAGCAGCAGGATGATGAGTAAGAGTGGTCTTTTCATAAACAGTT
>CAYNIH010000335.1:0-1902 GCA_964397115.1 uncultured Roseivirgaceae bacterium
CAGATCAAAGTACCGGTCGTTGCGCTGGCCAAAGGTTTTCAGGTTTATGGAAGCAAACCAGTTATCGGTAATCCGGTAGCCGATGTTGATGCCCGCCT
This sequence comes from uncultured Roseivirgaceae bacterium, assembly GCA_964397115.1. Lineage (GTDB taxonomy): Bacteria > Bacteroidota > Bacteroidia > Cytophagales > Cyclobacteriaceae > UBA2336. Next base: position 99 of record CAYNIH010000335.1, read on the forward strand.
GGTGCCGGGGCCTGCGCAGCAGATCGCTGCTCCGGGTTTCGCTGTCATCGGTAATCTTGCCGGTAACATAAGCATAGTAAGCCGAAAGAGTGAGTTTGTTCCAGCGCACAGAGGGCTCGATTTCCACGCCTTTATCATCAAGGGTATGCAGATTCTCGTACACAAAACTGCCGCTGTACACAATGGCATTTTTAATATGGCGGTCGAAATAGACCGCACGTACATCGAAATTTTTTGATACCGAAAAAAAGTGAATACCGGCATCAGCGGTAAGGCTTTCCTCCGGTTGTAAGTCGGGGTTGGCGCCAAACGGTCCGTACAACTGCTGCAGCGTGGGCGTTTTAAAGCCGCTGCTGAGGTTGGCAAATAGCTTAAACTTCCGGCTCAGGTAGTACGATGGATTGAGGCTGAAGGTAACGTTGCTGCCATAGACATCATGTTTAACATACCGAATACCAACTTCCGCTGCATACCGTTCCGGACGGGACAGAATTAACGATACATACGGACTGATCAGCGAAAAATCCGGTTCGGGTACCGAAGCGGTTTCGTCAATCATCAGAAACCGCTGGTAGGTCAGGCCACCCAGCACGCTAACCAGTTCTGATAACCGCCAGGTGGCAAATGTTTCGGCATGGGTAAAACGGCCATCGTACGGGTATTCACCAAAACTATCTTTGAAGGTGCGATCCGTGTTGGACTGCGACAGCAGGAGTTGCACTTTGCCTTTGGCATAATTGTACGAGGTTACCAGCCCGTAATTCATGAACTGAGCGGTGTAAACGGCCGAAGGATCATCGGCAAACGCCCCCGCATCATAACGACCGTCAAAATCATTAAGCCGGAAGAACGGCCGGATATTCACTGTGGAAGTTGGTTTAAGCGCGACCTGAAGCTGTATGGCATTTTGCCAGAATCCGTCTTTGTCATAGCCTGGCGTACCGGTAGTATCGGTGGCTTCGCTTAGTCCATCCGTCTGCAAACGGGAATACTGGATCAGGTAATCCAGCTTTTCTGATGATCCGCTGAAAGTCGAGTTCAGCCGAAGGGTGTTGAAACTACCGTATGCCATTGACCCGTTAACAGCATACGGCTTAGCGACCTTGCTTTTGGTGATGATGTTAATCACACCGGCTATGGCCTCGGTTCCGTAGAGGGTTGATTGGCTGCCTTTAAGGATTTCGATGCGCTCAACCTGCTCAAGGGGCAGCATGCGCAGGTCATATGCACCGCCCACGCCCGAAGGATCGGTAACCGGAATTCCGTCAATAAGAATTAACGTATAACTTCCTGAAGCTCCCCGTAAAAAAACTGATTTATCCTTGCCGGGGTTGCTGTTGGCCCCGTTAACCACCAGGCCCACCTGTTCGTTAAGCAGTTGCGAAATGTCCTTGCCGGCCGAGCGGGCAATCTGCTCTTCATTAATAACGGTAAGCACTTTGGCTGTTTCCGACAGGTTTTTCGGAAACTTGGTGGCGGTAACAACTACTTCACGAAGGGTAGTGGATGACAAGGAATCTTGTTGGGCCATTATTTGATTTGGCGCCCACAACCAACAGGCAATCGTGGTCATTGCCCAGACTCTGATCTCTTTTTTCATGGTTGAAAAAGGGTTAATGGTTTGAAAAAAGAGTAAAGGCTGAAAATGAAACGTGTGGGATACGCTGAATTACCCTCAGCGCACAAGCACATGCATCACAGTCGCTTTTACCCGAAGCACTGAACTTAAATGGGTATGGGCAGGTCTCCTGAAATGCATCACAAGCCATTGCCATCACAATCCGACCGAAAAGCAAACGGAACA
>CAYNIH010000336.1:0-1888 GCA_964397115.1 uncultured Roseivirgaceae bacterium
AGAAATAAAAGAGCGGTTGCAGGCTGTGATCGAAATCCTATCCCGGTCGGAAACTGCGGCCGGACAAATCATTAAAGAAGCACGGCAGCAATTGCAGGGCATTTCATCGTACTCAGAAACGTATGGCAAACTGCATGATCGGTTGCAAGGACTTACCGTTGAACTGAACGACCTTGCCGGTGAACTGGAACGCGCAGAAAACCGCGTGGAAGTTGACCCCGTGCGGGCCGCCTTTGTTACCGACAGGCTTGATTTGATTTACCGGTTGCAAAAGAAACACCGGGTAAACTCGGTGGCGGATTTATTGCTCCTTCAGGCCGACCTGCAGCGTAAGGCCAGCCTTACTGCCAACCTCGATGAAGAGTTGAATCGAACACGGGATGCTTTTGAAAAAGCAAGTGCTGTATTAAAAAAAACCGGAGCAGAATTGAGTAAAAAGCGTCAGGAAGTTTTTGGTTCGCTGTGTGCCGAAATTACCCGGTTGTTAAAAGAGCTGGCCATACCCGATGCTGTATTGACTATTGACCATCACCAAACCGAACCGGGGCCTTCGGGCACCGACCGGGTGGATATTCTTTTCAGCGCCAATAAGGGCATTGCTCCGCGGCCGTTGGCGCAGGTGGCTTCGGGTGGGGAGTTTTCGCGCCTGATGTTTGCCATCAAGTACGTGATGGCCGCAAAAACAAGCATGCCCACGCTGGTGCTGGATGAAATTGACACCGGTGTTTCGGGCGAAACGGCATTGAAGCTGGGCAAGTTGATGAAAGCCATGGCCAGGAAACACCAGCTTATTGCCATCAGCCACCTGCCGCATATTGCCGCCAAGGCCGACCGGCATTTTTATGTTTATAAGGATAGGGCCGAGGCAAAGACCGTCAGCACGATAAAGCAGTTAAGTGAAGCCGAGCGCGTTGAAGAAATTGCCAAAATGATTGGTGGCGATAAGCCTTCAAAAGTGGCGGTTGAAAATGCCAGGGAGTTGCTGGTGGGGTAGGAGAATGTAAGGTTTGGTCTAAAAAATTAACGTTTTGGTAAGTGTGCAACGGTAAATTGGGTCAAAGGATAGTGCTTTACTAACGGACTAATAGCAATTTTTTCGGTCTGCCTCAATAGTTCAACGGTTATACAATCGGACGGCCGCATCCAGGTGGTGGTTCCTTCGCCCACTCACAATTACGTAAGGTTTGAGCCGCAGAATTTGAATCAGATAAAGATTTTGCAGGATTTAGGGTATGACCTTTGGGATGAGCCATTAGACCAACACATTGAGTATGCTGGTGATTATTACCACCACCCGGGTTTACCCGACTCGTTAAATTATTTTTATACGCTTATACCGGATAATTACTCAATTCCGCAAGATGTTCCATCTGCTGTCATTTCGCAGGTGATTTTATTTGATGACAATGCCGGTGATGAACAGGATATTGAGGAAGACCCCTGGATTCCTGACCCTGACAATTGCCCGGACCCGAACAACCCGAATTGTCCCTGTTACGAGGGGCCCTGCGCACGTAAATCAGGGGAGGGCAAGGTTGACTTGCGCGAAGACCTCGTGAAGAAAACCACTAAATATTTACTGGAGGGTGGCGTTGATCCATCAGAACTCTATAACGAAATGATGATTTTGGCGGGTTATGAAGATGAAGTAAGTGATACGGATGCCTTCGGCCGTACAATGGGCGGTGACTACCATCCTGCAGGCCGCATAATGGTGCACGATAATTCGATTAATTTAGATGTGCCCGTTAAAGGCACATTTATAAAAGCGAGACGATTTTTAAAACTGGCAAATACGTATACCAATGAAAATGGTTATTTTCATATCTCAAAGGGTTTCCGTAAGAAAGCGCAGGTGATCGTTAAATTCAAAAACAATTGGGTAAAA
>CAYNIH010000337.1:0-1885 GCA_964397115.1 uncultured Roseivirgaceae bacterium
TAAACGAAACAGGATACCTTCGGGGGGCTGCCGTTACACTGGCACCTCATAAAAAAATTTTTATTTCAGCCCTTTATTCAAACACCTTTCGCGATGCAGGAATAGTTTCCGATTCAGCAGGGCAATCGGCTGCATCATTACCCACAACAGGCTATCACCGCAACGATGCCGAATTGCTTACCCGCAAGCAACTGAACGAAGAGCAATACGGTATGGTACTGAACTACCGGTTGCCGCAAACCGATTGCGGGATAATTTTCCACCACGTCCGCTACAACCCTACCATAAACCGGATGCCCAATGCCTACAACCAGTTTGCTTTTTCAGGAACGGCACTTTATAACATCGGAGTGTTTTTGAACCACACCGTTAAGAACTTTACGTTCTTCAGCGAAGCGGCAAAAACCCTTCAGCACGGATACGGCCTGGTGGCAGGTCTGTTAGGAAGCCTATCTCCGCAATTAGAGGTGGTCCTGCATTACCGAAACTACCGGCAAAACTTTTACAGCGTTTATTCAAACGCGTTTGCCGAAAGTTCGCAGCCCATAAACGAAGCCGGCATGTACTGGGGCTGGAAATACCGGTGGAACCGGAAGTACTCGCTGGCAGGTTATACCGACTTTTTCCGGTTTCCTTGGCTGCGCTACCGCAGCTATGCACCTTCGGATGGACACGAGTGGTTGTTAAGGCTTACTTACCAGCCCTCACGAAGCGTCATGTTATTCGCCCAGCTTCGGGAAGAATCCAAAGCCCGAAATCTTTCAACTGCCGAAAGCACCCTGTACCTTACCGGCCAGGGCATTAAGCGAAACCTGTGGCTGAATGCCGACTATGGCATCGGCCGGCAACTGCGCCTGAAAACACGGGCCCAATTCAGTTCCTATCAGGTCAACAAAACCACCACAACCGGCATGGTACTGCTGCAAGACATCAGCGCAGCGATAGGTAAGCTTACGATAACGGCACGGTACGCCTTATTTGATACCGATGATTACGACAACCGGCAATATGTGTACGAGCGCGATGTTTGGCTTGCTTATTCGCTGCCTGCTTACAGCGGTGTAGGCATACGGAGTTATGTTATGCTGGAATACACCCTATCCCGGCTTGCCAGCGTCTGGCTTCGGTGGGCGCAATCCACCTTTACCGACCGGGAAGTAATAGGCAGTGGGACAGATGCCATTGAGGGAAATTCACGCAACGACATACGGCTTCAGCTACGGTTACGGTTTTGATTGATAGATTTGAAAAAAATATTTGCTTCTTATGCACGCTGTTAACCAGGTAACCCCTGAAGTTCTGCTTACCCTGTGCATTGGTGGAATTATCTTCGTTATTGTTTTCTGGGCGATTTTCCGCAAGAAAAAACCATAACCGATCGCATTGCTGCCGCTGCCTGCTTTACTGAAAGCCGATTTAATCGTATTTTGACCTCCCTAATTCGAACAATCAATTAACCGATACACTTATGAAAACCCGATTTTTTACCGTTCTTTTTGCGCTGGCTTTTCTTACCGGCCTATCTCAAAATACAAAGAAGACATTGGAACTTGCTGAGATTAAAGGCATTTACAACAATTCAAACTACACCGTTTACCTGAAACAAACCAACAAGCAGGAAGTAACGGTAGAGGCGCTCACGGAGATTTACGACCTGACACGTATTACTGTTGAGGACGGCATCCTGATGATTAACCTGGAGCGTAAGCCCGACAATCAGAATAAAAGCATCTGGGCAAAAATTGATGACATCAAAGTTAGTCCGACTATGAAGGTACTCGTAAGCGTTAAAAATATCAGCGACCTGCAGGTTAACGGAGGGGGTAAGATCATTTCGGAGAACTCGCTGGCATCCGCTAACCTGAATTTAGCCATAGGTGGAGGC
>CAYNIH010000338.1:0-1869 GCA_964397115.1 uncultured Roseivirgaceae bacterium
TTTCTAAAGGAAACCGAATGGTGCCTTTGGAGGTCTTGTAACCTTTAAGTTCATTAGTAAAATGCGCCACGTATCCCGCTGGGTAAAAGGCGATGTGATTTTTATATCCTGCATAATACACCAGCATTCCGTTCAACCGGAAAGCGGGCATGTTGTAACTAATTACCTCCTCCGCTTTGGGTGCAGCGGTTTTGATTGCTTTACGCAGTTCATTCAATCGGGTTAAGGCTGGCTCTGGTTGATCGGAGAAATAGCTATCAACAGATTTGTAATTTCTTGATTTTTGTTTCTTAGGGCTCATCTTCATAATGGGCGCTATTTTTTAATTAACAAGTTAAACCTTAGCCGCTTTCCAACCACCTTGCGAAAACAGCCATAAGGTAAACAGGCCTACCGAAGTTTCAGAAATAAACACGCCCCAGAACACACCCGATTGCTGCCAGTTTAGCTGGATGGCCAGGAACCACGAAAGCGGTATCTGAATAAGCCAAAAAAACACCACATTGATTTTGGTAGGCGTTTGTGTATCGCCTGCACCATTAAATGCCTGCACCGCTACCATCCACCATCCGTAAACAAAAAGCGAATAAGAGAGAATGCGCAGCCATTCGGCACCTATAGCAATTACCCGCGCATCGGTAGTGAAGATGCCCATAAGTGAATGATTAAGGAAAAAGTAGGCAAACGAAACCCCTACCAGAAATATCATGTTATAGCCCCCGATTTTCCACACTGCCGATTCGGCCCGTTGCGGATTGCCGGCACCAAGGTTTTGCCCCACCAGCGTTGCGGCCGCGTTGGAAAGCCCCCATGCAGGCATCATGGTAAACATCAGCAGCCGGATGGCAATGGTTGAGCCGGCAACGGCTTCGCTGCCGATTTCGGAGAGAATGCGCATCAGGAAAATCCAGGAGGTCATGGCAACAATCATCTGGCCGATGCCACCCAGTGAGGTTCGAAAAATGTTCAGGATAATTTTCGTATCCCAGTACAACTGAGCAAATGTTGTCTTGATGTGTTTACCGCCATGAAAGAGCGTCCAGAGTTGAACCAGTACACCCGTACCCCGGCCGATGTTAGTGGCCATGGCTGCGCCTTCAATGCCGAAGGCCGGAATAAATCCCCAGCCGAAAATCAGTATCGGATCCAGCAGAATGTTTATGCCATTGGCAATCCACAATACCCGCATGGCAATGGCCGCATCACCAGCCCCGCGGAAAATGGCATTGATAATAAACAGCAGCATAATGACCACATTTCCGCCCAGCATCCATTGGGTGTAACGGTAGCCTTCACTTAACGCCCAGGCATCGGCACCCATAAGTTGAAGCAGGTCTTTTGCAAAGAATATCCCGGCAATGGCAAACGGCAATGAAGCAAGCACGCCCAGTAATATTGATTGTACGGCCGAGCGCCCCGCTTCTTCGTTATTTTTTTCACCTATCCTCCGCGCGATGATCGCGGTAACGGCCATGGATAACCCCATGGCTATAGAGTAAAGCAGGAAAAGGTAGGTTTCCGTGAGCCCGACAGCGGCAACGGCCGAAGGGCCAAGTTTGCCAACAAAGAAAATATCCGCTATGGCAAAGGTTGATTCCATTACCAGTTCAAGGATCATCGGCACAGCCAGCAGGAAGATTGCCCGCCTGATGTTAATCCGGGTATAGTCGGCTTCGGTGCCGCTTAAGGCATTTTTCAATTCCTGCCAAAGCGATGGGCGCACCGGATTAGATGAATCAGGGGGGTGGATTTGCTCGTTCAACGGATGGGGGTATGTCGTTCAAAGGTACTGGTTTATTGTTTACAACAACCTCAACCTGTAGATTTGAATGTGAACATGGTTTTGAGTTGGATGAACCTGAACGAATT
>CAYNIH010000339.1:0-1835 GCA_964397115.1 uncultured Roseivirgaceae bacterium
GAACCGGACCGGGAACAGAATTTTACATGGTCAATGAAATTTGGAGAAGACATGAATTACCGGGCAAGCCAATAGAAGAAAAGAAAGAGCACGACAACAGTAATGAAGAAACCGGTTGTTATCCGGATTACCCTTCGCTGAACACCCCGTGGAATGGGTTTACCGGGGTTGGAGAAAATCGGTATCATGTTCCTTTATCAATTACCGCACAGATGCTGGCAAAGATGTCGTCAATTTTTCCTACGCCATTTACGCGGGCAAGCCTTCCCTGTTTTTCGTAATACGGCAGCACGTGAATGGTTTTGCCGAAATATTCGGTGATCCGTTTGTTTAGTTTTTCTTCCTCGTCATCGGCCCGTTTTTCGATGGCCTTGCGTTTGGCGATGCGTTCGCGCAACTCCTGCTCGTTAACATCCAGGGCTATGACAAAATGGATGGCGCTGCCGTTGTCGCTCATAAACTTTTCGAGGGCTTCGGCTTGCGGAACGGTACGCGGAAAGCCATCAAACAAAAATCCTTTGGCGTTCGGATTTTTATCCAGTTCTTCTTTGAGCATGGCAATGGTAATCTCATCGGGCACGAGCGCACCGCTGTTCATGATTTCCTTAACCCGTTTTCCTATGGGTGTGTCGTTTTTAGTGTGCCAACGGAACAGGTCGCCTGTTGAAATGTGAACAAAGCCGTATTTGCTTATCAGTTTTTCACTTTGTGTGCCTTTGCCAGCGCCCGGAGGGCCGAAAATGACGAGGTTAATCATGGGTAAAGGGTTAGCAGGCCTGCAAGATAAGGATGGATTTTTAATTCATCAGGGTTGATTGATGGCGGCCTTGTAGAGGTCGGGCAGGTTCCGGCCGAGGCCGTCATAATCCAGCCCGTAGCCTACCACAAACTCATCGTCAATATCAAAGCCGATGTATTTAGGTTGTACCGCGTGCTGCCGGGCCGGTGCCTTGCGGATAAGAGTTACAATTTCTACCGATCGGGTGCCGAGCCCGCGAAGTTCTTCAACCACTTTGCTCAGGGTTAATCCGGTATCCATGATGTCTTCAACAAGAACAATATCCTGATTGAAGACGCTTTCATTTAATCCAATTAGTGTTTTTAACTGGCCGGTGCTTGCTGTTCCCTGGTAGGAAGCATGCTTTACAAATGAAACGCGGCACTCGAGGTTAACCTGGCGGATGAGGTCGGCTGCAAAAATGAACGAGCCGTTCAGGACAGGCATAAACAAGGGAGTTTTTCCTTCATAGTCGGCATGGAGTTGTTTTGCAAGAGCGGCCACCTTATCGCCAATCCGGGCTGACGGGATAAACTTTTTAAATTCGAGGTCTTTAACTTTCATGGGTGGCAAAAATAACAGAACACGGCATTACTTTTTGCAGGTTTTTCATAGCCACTTCATCAGTGCCCGGTACATAACGATCATGCTTTCCATATCGTGTTTGTGCACTTTTTCGTGCGGGGTGTGGGCAAACTGTTGCGGAGCACCCACAAAGCACCAGTCGAACGGAATGGGCGATACCTGCAGTTCGCGGCCATCGCTTGATCCCATGCCTTCTACTTCAAGTTGGTAGTGCAGGTTGTTTTTATCGGCTATTGAAATAATCCGGTCAATAAATTTTCTGCGCGGTATGTTGCGGTCGCGCATGGAGATGACCACACCCTTACCTGGCTCAACGCCATCCGAAGCCCAGGTGATGTCGGAAATCAGGGCTTGCGTTACGCCCCACGTTTCGTGGATGTACTTTGCCAGGTACGGTACGGAACCTCCCCCGTGTTCTTCCCAGCATGAAAAGGCAATTACCCCGTCTGTAAGGGTTTCGGCAACCCTCAGG
>CAYNIH010000340.1:0-1779 GCA_964397115.1 uncultured Roseivirgaceae bacterium
CTAGTTCATGCTTGTGTTGCCTCAGCACCGAGATGATAAAGTTGATATGCTCCGTTAAATCAACGTCCAGCATTTCAGCACCTTTATATACTTCGTCTCGCTCTACTTTTGCAGCAAAACTTTTGTCTTTAAGTTTTTTTATTACCGATTTTGGTTCCAGACTGGCAATGCCATCAGGCCGCACCTGGCAGCAGGCAATAATGAAGCCGGTCAGTTCATCGCAGGCCAGCAGCGCTTTGTCCAGCAGGTTGGTGTAAGGAACATTCCATTTGGTGTAATGGGCGGATATAGCATGGGCGATTTTGTTTTCATTCAGGTTTCTCAGCCGATCAACAATTACAGCCGGGTGTTTGTCAGGGTACGCTTCGTAATCGGCATCGTGAAGCAGTCCGGCTATTGCCCATTCTTCTTTATTCTCACCGAATTTTACGGCATAGGCTTCCATCACCAGTTCCAGACTTCGCATGTGCCTGAGTAAACTGCTGTTTGTGGTTAATTCATTAAGGATTGCGCGGGCCTCGGTGCGGGTCATGGTTTTAAAAATTCCCTGCGCCTGTTCATGAAATAGAAATTCACCGAGGCAATTACAACAAGCAAGCCCAAAATGGTCAGTACAATAAAAAGCCGGCTGTTGCGTAACTGCAGCTTATTGATTTCTGACTGTTTCCGGAGAAGTTCGTATTCTTTTTCTTTTTCATTCAGTTCCAGCGCAATTTCCATCTGGGCTATGGAGCGGCTGCTTTCTTCTCCGAATATTTTTTCACGGGCCGAGTCATATTTTAATAGGGTTTCGTACGCCTCTTTCAGTTTGCCCATGCGGTAATAATTAATGGAGTTATTTTTCAGAATCTCCGGCATGCCGGCATAAGCGCGAAGTGCTTTGGACAGTTTGTCGGCCTGGCTCAAGTATTCTTGTGCGGGTTTTGGTTGGCCGGCTTTGGTATAAGCAATGCCTATGTTGGTTATTGTATTGAGCATGCCCAATTGGTTATTATTCTCTTTTTCAATTTCCAATGCCCGCTGGTAATGCTCAATGGCACGCTGATAATTCCCCTGCCTGAAATACACATTGCCGATGTTATTTACCGGGTCGGCAAACGGTTTTCCCATCTTCTGGCTGAGTTGAAAAGCTTCTGAAAAATACCGCATGGCCTTTTCATACAACTGAAGATCGCTGTTGAGGTTACCCAGGTTGTTCATCGAACCGATAATTTTGGCCTGATCGCCAAGTTGTATAAACAGGTTGTGTGATTCTTCAAGAAATTTCATAGCTTGACCATAGTCTTTTTTTATACTGTAAATGGTGGCTATGTTGTTTTTGGTGGTAGCTATTCCTTCCTTGTTATCCAGTTGCTCGTAAATTTTTAATGAGGTAATGTAGTACTGAAGTGCTTTATCGAGCGCACCCTGGTTGCGGTAGGCAACACCCAGGTTATTGTAGGCGGCCGCCTGGCCGCGCTTGTCGTTAATTTCGCTGGCCAGGTTTAGGGCTTCGCGGGTAAAACCGATGGCCTTGACCGGATTGGCTTGAATGTGGGCCCTGAACAACTCGTTCAGTGTTTTCACCTTGCGCTCATTGGTGGCAGTATCCAATACGGCCATCAGGCTGTCAACCGGTTGGCTCTTAACCAGCACAGGTGAAAGCAGTAAAAGAAAAAGTACCCTAATCGGATTCATGGATAACATTATTACCGGGATAAAGTTAGCCAAAATGCGGCATTCTCCGCTTCTGTAATTTTTCATTAACTTTTCACGGGGTGGGGTTAGTTTTCTGCAGTT
>CAYNIH010000341.1:0-1776 GCA_964397115.1 uncultured Roseivirgaceae bacterium
TTCAACGCCTTTCTAAAGACATTGGAGGAGCCTCCCCCGTATGCCGTTTTCATTCTGGCCACTACCGAAAAGCATAAAGTTATTCCCACGATCCTATCCAGATGCCAGATTTTCGATTTTAACCGCATCCAGATTGCCGATATTGCGCGGCACCTGAAAAAAGTAGCCGACCGGGAGTCCATCCCTGCCGAAGAAGAAGCGCTGCACCTGATTGCCCAAAAGGCCGATGGCGCCTTGCGTGATGCGCTTTCTATTTTCGATTTAATGGTAACCTATTCTTCGGGCAAGGAAATTACCTTCAGCGATGTTATCAACAACCTGCACATTCTCGACTATGACTATTATTTTAAGGTAGTTGACGGGCTGCTCGGACGAAATCACACCACACCCTTGCTGCTTTTCGATGAAATCCTGCGCCAGGGCTTTGACGGGCAGAATTTTATTGTAGGGCTCAGCGAGCACTTCAGAAACCTGCTCGTTTCACAGGATGCCCGCACCGTACAACTGATGGAGGTGCCCGAAAGCGTAAAGAACAAGTATATCCAGCAGGCAAAACAAACTTCACCCTCACTGCTGTTGTCGTGGCTCAGCATCGCCAACCAATGCGACATAAACTACAAAATGAGTAAAAACCAGCGGCTTTCGGTTGAACTGGCCCTGATGAAAATGGCCCATGTACACTCGGTGCTGGACTTACATTCAATAGAAGCAGCCGAGAACTCAAAAAAAAAAGTACTGACGGCCCCCACGCTGTAGCGTCAGCACCGGTTGTTGAAAATAAAATAGTCAGTCAGCCCGCTGCGCCCGAACCAGACCAAAAAGCAAAAGGCCGTGTCGGCACACGTCAGGCTAAAACCATCAGGCTGTCAGCCATTCATTCCAAAATCAATACCGCCAACACTGCCGAAATTCATAAAGAAGAACTTCCGGCAGAAACAACATCAGAAACACAAGCGTTTACCGCTGAGCAACTCAGTGCGGCCTGGCAGCGCTTTGCTGAAACACGGAAGACCTACCTTGCCGAGTACCACCTGCTTAGCCAGTCGTACGAGCTGCAGGGTAATACCGTTATTGTGCACCTGTACCATCCTGTACAGGAAACCCTGTTACACAAACTCCGCAGCGATTTGGTGACATTTCTCCGTACCCAACTGTATAACGAAAGTATCCAGGTAGTTGGCGAGGTGCGAACTGTTGAAGAAAAAGAAATTCTATACACCAATCGTGAAAAGTTCGAATTTATGACCAAAAAGAATCCTGCCCTCAAGGAACTGAAAGACCGTCTTGGATTGGATACCGATTTCTGAGAAAGCCAGGTATTCGATACAATAACTGCAGAAATCTCAAGCTGTTTTCTGCAAGAGTTGGGCTAACCCATTTTAACCAAGTAACGTTTATAAGCCTGCTATTTCTCCTCTTCAAAGTTCTGGAAAGAGTAGACGAATCCGATGTTGAAAATCTGGCTTAACTGAAGTCCGCTATCCTGGTCAAAGTCATACAAGGCAATCAGTCCCAGGTTTACATTAACAAACCGGTTAACCTTGGCGGCCAAGTTGAGGTCGAGGCGGTGGTCAATGGTTTTTGCCTCCAGCGTTTCGTAGTTAGCAAAAGCCATGTAGCGCCACTTCAGGTTCATATTTTTCGCAATGTCCTTATTGAAATCGGCAATCAACTGAAAAGCCAGCCACTCCGTGCGGGTGTTCTCCCCCAGGGTAACCCCGTAAGGCGCGGTGGTGCTTACTGCATCAAACCTTCCGTTATTGTCTTGCACAATGG
>CAYNIH010000342.1:0-1766 GCA_964397115.1 uncultured Roseivirgaceae bacterium
TATGGATTTTTCCCAGCATTTGCGGCAGCCTGGAAACTTTCCTCCGAGGAATTTATCCCTGAATTTTTTGATGATTTGAAACTCCGACTCGGCTATGGAGTTAACGGTAACCAGGAAATTCCCCACAACGTGCATCAAGCCAGGGTGCGCTGGAATGATGTTGGAATTGATAACGGTGGAAATGTAAACAAACCAGGGTCTAATAATGTGGCGTTCGAAAACAGCGGTTTGAAATGGGAACAAACCAGTCAGTTTAATGCCGGCCTGGATTTTGGATTTTTTGATGGGAAGTTGAGTGGCACTATTGATGTTTATAAAAAGGTTACGACAGACCTGCTCATTCAACAGGTTGCTGCTCAGCCTTCGCCCCAGCCTTTTGTATGGAAAAACCTCGATGCTGAAGTGGTAAATAAGGGTGTAGAGCTAACCCTTAACTACTATGCAATAGATGATAGCGATGTGGGGTTAAATTTTAGTGTGAATTTTGCACGCAATACAAACATTGTTGAAAACCTAAATCCTTCTACGGTGATCAATACCGGGGCCATTAACGGTCAGGGCTTAACCGGAGCATTTGCCCAGCGTATTGCCAACGGGCAGCCCCTGTATGCTTATTTTTTACGTGAATTTGGAGGGTTTAACATCGATGCCTCGCAGGGTGGCATTGGCCAGTCTATTTACATCGGGGGCGATGTTCAGAAGTTTGTAGGCAAAAGCCCTCTTCCAAAATACCTGCTCGGGTTTTCGGCTAATTTCAGGTATAAAGCATGGGATTTTTCAGCGTATATGAATGGTCAGTTTGGGCACTATATCTATAACAATAATGCCAATGCCTACTTTACAATGGGTTCAATTAATAGTGGCAGAAACGTTACGAGCGATGTTATTTTCTCCGGTGAATCGAAGTCGAACAACCCGGATGTATCAACCCGATTCCTTGAAAAAGGTGATTTTCTAAGGTTGGCAACATTATCGCTGGGTTATCGGTTTAATGTGGATGGTACCACAATAAAAAACCTGCGGTTGTTTGCCAATGCGCAAAACCTGTTCGTCATTACTGATTACACCGGCCTTGATCCGGAGGTATCAGTAAACAAATCCATTGATGGAGTACCATCGGCCGGTATTGATTATACGGCCTATCCTCGTGCGAGAACGTTTTCTTTAGGATTAAATGTTACATTCTGAAAAATATAGAATTATGAAAAAAACACTTAAAATTTTCCTGTGCAGCTTGGTGTTGGCATCCTGTACTAACCTCGAAGTTGAGGAAAAGGATTCCGTAGTGGTTGAGTCAGGTTCCGGAGAATTTACGGGCATTGATCCGGTTGCCGGATTGCAAACCGGATATGCTGATTTAAGGGGTTGGGGTGATCAGGCTAACTTGTATGCCTTGTTGGAAATCACTTCCGATGAACTGTTGGTACCTACCCGCGGTACTGACTGGGGTGACAATGGCGTTTGGCGTACCTTGCACCAACACAACTGGGATATAACCCATCAGTTTGTGCTTAATGCCTGGAATAACCTGAATTCAAATATTTTCCGGTTAAATCAACTGCTGGCGCCCGAATCTGGTGCCGATGCAGTACAACTGGCCGAAGGCAAATTTCTACGAGCCTTTAACATGTTTTATCTTATTGATTTATACGGTCAGGTGCCCTTCAGAGGGGTAAATGATGGTCCTGAAGTGAACCCCGAAGTACTTAACCGCTCTGAAGCGTTTGACTTTGCGATGAATGATTTGGAGGAAGCGTTACCCGATT
>CAYNIH010000343.1:0-1755 GCA_964397115.1 uncultured Roseivirgaceae bacterium
TTACAACCCTCGGCAGTTGACCTGATTGTCTTTCATCAGGTGCCCGATGTACGGGGCCGCCACCGCGATTTGCTGCAGCGGGCTATTGCCGGTCGGACGGCACTCCTGTACATCCTCGGCCAGCAAACCGACTGGAACCAGTTGGCCCAATTGAATCTACCCATTACATTTGAGCAGCCGCCCCGTCAATTCGATGAGGTTACACCTGTAATCAGTCCCGATTTTTCGCTCTTCGCGCTTTCGGACAATGCGGGGGCAACATTCAGCGATTTCCCTCCGGTGAGCGTGCACTTTGGTAAAATGCACACCGCCTCAACAGCAATGCCCGTACTCATGCAAAAAGTAGGAAGCCTGGTTACCGACAAGCCCTTGCTGGTAGTGGAAACCAGCGAGGCGCGAAGGGTAGGCATTATGCTTGGCGAAGGGTTATGGCGCTGGCGGCTGCACAATTATGCAAAAAACGAGAGCACTGAAGTGTTTGACGAGCTCTTCGGAAAACTCTTCCAATTTCTTTCCACCGCAGAGGATAAGCGTAGATTCCGGTGCTTTACGGTTAAGCAAGAGTTTTCCGAAACCGAGCCGGTGGTGTTTGAAAGCCAGGTATTCAACAACATTTTCGAGCCTATTTACGGAAATACCATTGAATTGGAACTTACCGATGAGCAGGGAAAGCGGACACCATACAGCTATCAGGTAAGTGCCGGTAATAACCGTTATTCACTTAGCGGGCTTAAAGAGGGGGTGTACCGGTACCGGGCAACTACAGTTGTAAACAACCTGCTTGAAGAAGTGCGCGGCCAGTTTCTTGTATCCGGCCAGCAACTGGAGTTGGCTAACCTATCTGCCGATTTTGACTTGCTGCGAAAACTGTCGCAACGTACCGGGGGAAGGTTTTACACGGCAGGCCGGATTGACGCATTAACTGCTGATCTTTCAGTCATGGAAACCCGCGGTGTTTTGCGCACCAACGAACGGTACCAGGCAGTAATTAACCTGCGGTGGATTTTTCTGCTGTTGTTGCTGCTGGCAGGTACCGAGTGGTTTTTACGGAAATATTTTGGGGGATATTAGTTCTTAAAAAAAAAAGCGGGAGACCCCGCTTTTTACATTATTCTTTCTTTGATGCCGCTTTCGGCTTTTTCACTTTCAGCGTAAGCTGGTCGCCCTGGCCATCGTAGTCGGCAAGGATGGTGCCGCCCTCTTCAATTTCGCCTTTCAATATTTCTTCGGCAACCGGATCTTCCAGGTACTTGGTGATGGCGCGGTTCAGCGGGCGCGCTCCAAACTGATGGTCGTATCCTTTATCGGCAAGGAAATCCTTGGCCTTATCGGTTAATTCAACAGTATAGCCCAGCGTATTAATCCGGTCGAACACCTTTTTAAGGGTAATTTCAATGATCTGGTGAATGTGCTCGCGCTTGAGCGAATTAAATACGATGACATCGTCAAGCCGGTTTAAAAACTCCGGACTGAAGGCGCGCTTGAGCGCATTTTGAATGGTTGACTTCATCAGTTCCTCCTCGTTCTCGCGTTTTGACGAAGGGGCAAAGCCGATGCCCGTTCCGAAATCTTTAAGGTCGCGCACGCCAATGTTGGAGGTCATGATGATGATGGTATTGCGGAAATCCACGCGCCTTCCAAGGCCATCGGTAAGGATACCGTCATCCAGCACTTGCAACAAAATATTAAATACATCCGGGTGGGCTTTTTCAATTTCATCCAGCAATACAACGGAGTAGGGCTTGCGCCTTACTT
>CAYNIH010000344.1:0-1742 GCA_964397115.1 uncultured Roseivirgaceae bacterium
CGGTTGCCTGTCTCTATGCCGAGGGTGATCCATTCCAGCGCCTTATTGAGGTCTTTCTTATTTTCAAAATAGTAATTTGCTGCGGCAATATAGTTACCCGGATTAACCCGCGTACCGGCTTCAATGGCCTTCATTACCTTGGCATCGTAGTCAACGGCAACATTAAACTTAACCGATGTATTTTCCCAAGTCAGTTGAATGTTGGCGTTGGTGTTGTTATCGGCTATATCGGAAATGCCGATGGTAAAGGTCTGAACGGTTTCGGCCAGTTGTGACGGCTTAACGGTAAAACGGGCAGCATCTTTTTCCTGCTTGTAGTTGGCCATATTTCCGCCAATGGAAGGGTCGCTGTACAGAATTACGGTCCAGGAGTCGGCTCCCGGTATGGTAAGCAGCATGTATTCGCCCTTTTTAACGTCTATTCCTTCTACCTTTACGTCATCTGAAAAGTTGATGATCGTTCCCTGGTTAGCGCCCGTTCTCCACAGTGCGCCATATGGAACCAGAAAATCAGCACCGTTCCCGAAAATTTTACGGCCCTTCATCTTAGGACGCGAATACTTAATACTGATGTCGGTAAGACCGACCACGGAACTCACTGTACCGGCAGGGCTGAGTGCAGGGGTTTGAATTTGTGCCTGGGCACCAAAGGTGGCAATGAGCAAGAAAACAGATAATAACTTTTTCATCGTATGGTTATTTTTGGTTTGTTAACATTGAAAAGCCGCCAAAAATAATGATTCTTTTGGTATCTGATTCCTATATCGTATGAAGTTACCGGATTCGTTCTACCAGCGGCAAAATGTTGTGGCCATTGCTCGCGAACTCCTTGGCAAGCATCTCGTTACGCAAATTGAAGGCATTTTAACTTCAGGAGTAATTGTTGAAACAGAGGCTTATTCGTGGAAGGAACGCGGCTGCCACGCCTACAAGGGCAGGATGACTAATCGCAATGAAGTAATGTTCGAGCCAGGCGGACATGCCTATGTTTACCTGTGCTATGGTATTCATCACCTGTTTAATGTAGTAACCAACCGGGCAGGAATTGCTGATGCGGTGTTGATACGGGCCGTTGAGCCGGTGGCAGGTTTAGCTGCTATGGAGCAACGCAGGGGCAGGTTAGTCAGTCCTTACCAATTAACTTCCGGACCAGGTAAATTAACGGTTTCACTGGGTATTGACCGTACCTTCAACGGAAAGTACCTTTCGGGTAACGAAGTTTGGATTGAAGCAGGGGAGAAGATACCTGCCAAACGAATCGATGAAAGTCCACGCATTGGCGTGGATTATGCAGGAAAAGATGCTAAACTGCCTTGGCGATTCACCATAAAAGGTAATCCCTGGGTGAGCAAATAAGTCAGTAAACCAATGAAGCCGGGATATTTTTTCATTTACAGCATACTGTTCAGCACCAGGTTGTTTTCGCAGCCATCAATTTCACCGGAATCATTGCGGATGGTGAACTCTCCTGCTGATGAGCAGGCTCCGGTAATCAGTCCGGATGGTACCACACTCTTCTTTACACGGGGCAACCACCCCGAAAACACGGGCGGTAAAATTGACCCGGGGGACATCTGGATATCGGTGCTGATAGAGGGCGTTTGGTCGGCACCGGTTCATGGTGGCCCGGTCTTGAACGACAGGGCATATAATGCCGTTATCGGTTTTTCTTCCGATGGTTCACAACTTTTTCTGGTTGGTCATTACTCCGGAACAGGATCAACTGCCCGAACACAAGGCAT
>CAYNIH010000345.1:0-1738 GCA_964397115.1 uncultured Roseivirgaceae bacterium
CTCCTGACTTGCATCACTTGCCTTTGCCTTCCCATTCCGTCCGAATAGCTATCGGAACTGGAACAGTGGCCTATGGGTCAAGACAAGCATAGAGGATGCTTACAGTTGCGGGAACAGTTTCCGATTCTCACGGAATTCCCTTTTCATTCTAAACGGGTAGTTTAACCCCGTATAGAAACCCATTACCGTTGCAAGTATAGGTGACGATTTTATTTAAATCAAGCAGCGGCACCCGTTATAATTAACGACATGCCGAACAGGAGGAGATTATTCTATTTCCTGATAAGTACTGCTTCAGTAAGGATAAAATTAACGTGGTCAATATCATCGGAGTTTAGCTTAAGCTTACCCCGAACGGTAATCAGGTCATCAACCTGAAACTTTCCCGGATTGGATTTAAAGGTTACTTCAGCGATAGACTCCGGCCCGCCACCCCCGCAGAAAAAACACTGACTCATCGGGTACTTGGAAATGATGATGTAGTTGCCTTCTTCCGGTGCAAACGGCACATAGTAGCCCTCTACCGTGATTTCCTTACCCACCAGCGCTTTCAGTTCGGAAGGGAAATTGGGGTAGAACAGGTACTCCCCTATCTTCTCATAATACTTCGGTTCAAATTTGGTTTTGGCAAATTCATTCCAGGCATCAAACGTTGGAGTTTGGGCAAAGCAAGCTGTGGCAATCAGAAGGAATCCGGAAAAAAATATAAATCTCCTATTACGCATAATTGGTTGTTAGTTTCCTGCAAGTACTTTTGAAATATCCGTGCGGTATGCCTGCCAGGCCGGTAGTAATGCACACAATACTCCCAACAACAAACTTCCCGCCAAAATTATCCATTCTTGCTGATAGAATACGATGCTGGTTATTCCCGCATTCTGAATTTCTTCAATGGTTACGGCCGTGATCCCTACAACAGCATGCCCCAGAACTATTCCCGCCAGGGTGCCCACCAGGGTAAGGCTTATCCCTTCGGCAAGTATGGTAACTACCAGCTTTTTACGGGTGGCCCCCAGGGTGCGCATAACGGCCAAATCGAATCGCCTCTCTTTTAATGAGTTGTATAACGCAATAAAAATACTGAGGGCCGAAATAAAGATGAGTACATAGGCCAGCACCAGCAGGGCATCAACCCCTACCCCAAGAATGGTAAACAGGCGCGCGGTTTCAAAAGCAGGTGATGCTGCCTGAAGGCTGCTCTGCTGGTTCACAAACCGAGGCAACTGGATAGCCCCGATGGGCGACCGGTATTGTACCAACAGAGCGGTTATCTCTTTGGTTGAATCTCCGGCAGCAATGGCGGGCACCAGCGTTGAACCTGCATGCGTGGTATCCTCATCCGCCAAATAGTTAATAGCAAGGTCATGTACTTTCCATACACTTTCTACCGAGGTGAGGATAAGATTATCGAGTACTGAACCTGTGCGCTTCATGATACCCGTTACCACAAAATTGTGCTCCTCATGTTCATGCCCTCCGGCCGAAAGGCCGTGTGCACTGGCAAAGGCATCGCCTACACCAAACCCGGTAATGGCAGCCACGTTGGCACCCAGGGTAACTTCAAGTTCATTCTCAAACCAATTTCCATCCTGAAGTTCAGCAGTGTAGAGAAGAGGATAATTGCGGTTGGTACCGATGATCCGGTAAGCCTGGTAGCTGTCGCCCAGCGCCATAGGGATTGCCTTCCTT
The DNA here is from genome assembly GCA_964397115.1 of uncultured Roseivirgaceae bacterium. Classification (GTDB taxonomy): domain Bacteria; phylum Bacteroidota; class Bacteroidia; order Cytophagales; family Cyclobacteriaceae; genus UBA2336. The sequence continues at coordinate 1,690 of CAYNIH010000345.1, forward strand.
ATGAGCCGGTGTCCGGCAATTCGTTCGGCCTCTGCCAGGCTGATGTTAC
>CAYNIH010000346.1:0-1724 GCA_964397115.1 uncultured Roseivirgaceae bacterium
TTCGCATTTCGGCTGGTTGGTTTCAGTTGTAAGCGATTATCATCAAGATTATGAGCACACCAAAAAACCGATTTAAGCTACGCCTGACCATAGGGAATAAAATCCTTGCCGGATTTTTAGCCGTAATTGTACTCTTCATCATCAATGCGGCCATCATATTCATGACCGGCAACCAAATCGACAGCGTAGTAAAAACCTCTGCCGAAATTTTCAGGCCCTCAAAAGATGCCATCAACGAGTTTGTTTTGACCGTTGAGCGGTACCAAAAGTTGGTTACCAGTTGGGTGTACCTTCAAACCAATGAGGAGAATAAAAAGGCATTGATTCAACTGGTTAAATACGAATACCCGGAATTAAAAGAGCGGGTTGAGAAACTTAAAAGTACTTGGCAGGTTGACAGCCAGAAAGTACTGGTTGACTCGGTGTTTTTGCGGTTTGAGCGCATCCAGCGCAGTGCCGAGGCGCAGATAACTTCGCAACTTGCTTCGTTCGAAAGTTATGAAGATGGCATTACCAAGTTGCTTGCCGAAGATGTGCTGGAGAGTCAGATCAATCCGCAGTTACAGGCTATTCTTACCGATTTGAACAACCTGGCCAAAGCGCAAACGGTAATCACCGCCCGATCGGATGAAGAACTGCGTGTGTCTACACGAAACCTCAGAAATATTACCCTTATTCTTGCGGCCATTACGATTGTGCTGGGATTAGTCAGCGCCTTGTTGCTGATGCGGGCCATTACCCGGCCGGTTAATTTTCTTAAAAATGTGGTGGTTAAACTTGGTCGGGGTGAGTTGGTTGAAGAGAAACAAACCAAATTCAGTAACGATGAAATCGGGGAGATGGCCCAGGCAATGGATAACCTGGTTAGCGGCTTAAAAGCCACCACCCTGTTTGCCGGAAATATCGGTAAAGGAAACTATGCTACCGACTTTAAACCCTTAAGCGACCACGATGTGCTGGGCAATGCGCTCATTAACATGCGCGATAACCTTGCCCGGGTTGCAGAAGAAGACAAGAAACGCAATTGGGCTACCGAAGGCCTCGCCAAGTTTGGTGAAATTTTACGGTCGAATACCAACGACCTGAACAAACTGGCCGATGAAATTATTATGAACCTGGTGAAATACCTTAAGGGCAACCAGGGCGCTATTTACATCGTTGACGATGTAGAGCGGGATGAAGAGCCTACCATTTCGATGAAGGCATGTTACGCGTGGGATAAGAAGAAATACCTGAACCAAAAAATACATAAAGGCGAAGGGCTTGCCGGACAAGCGTGGCAGGAAGGCGATACGATTTACCTCACAGACGTTCCGCAAAATTATATCCGGATTACCTCCGGCCTTGGCGATGCGAACCCCACTTGTATTTTAATTGTGCCGTTAAAAGTAAACGATCAGATTTTCGGTATTGTGGAAATTGCCTCGTTTACCGGATTGCAGGACTTTGAAATTGAGTTTGTTGAAAAAATTGCCGAGAGTATCGCCTCCACCATATCTTCGGTTAAGGTTAATGCCCGCACACAACGCCTGCTGGAAGAGTCGCAGGAGATGACCGAGCAGATGCGCGCCCAGGAAGAAGAAATGCGCCAGAACATGGAAGAGTTGCAGGCTACCCAGGAGGAAATGCAGCGAAATCAGTCGGAAACTGAAGGCACCATGCTGGCCATTAATAGTGCCCTGGCCATTGCCGACTATGATGTGGAAGGAAAAATTACCACGATC
>CAYNIH010000347.1:0-1696 GCA_964397115.1 uncultured Roseivirgaceae bacterium
GCTATAACCTTTACCGCTTTTGCGGAGATGGAGAACTACCTTAGTTACATGAAGGAGAACAAGCGAAAGCGCATTACCGAAAAAACAACAGCCGCGCTTCGGGCCGGCCGCATTCCAGATTTTATTAATTACGTCAGGCCGGTAAAAATTACGGAGTACAACCAGGGATTTCTTCTGTTGGCAGAGGTTTTTGTTCCGTCTTCCTCCTCGGCTACCTTCAGGGACAATTACCCCTATTACGCACCCTATCCCAGTCCGTATCAGTACTATGGTCCTTACTTCGGCAACTACCCATCCTATTACAACCGCATGTACAATCCGTTTTATTACGATAACGGTACCATGCGGGCATCGGATGAAATAAAAATTACCCGAAGCATGGTAGTGTCATTCAGTCCGTCAGGCAAGGTAACCTGGGATCAATTGATGGAACTGGACAATATCAGGCTGACGTCACTCGATCAGGTAACCGATTTTTGCCTGGCCGGTCAACACCTGTATTTCATTTATAAAAAAGAGTCTGATTTGCGAATTAAAAAAATCAACCTGGATAGGAATGAAACAACCGAATTTTCTGAAAAGCTGCGGCTCCAATCCAGTACAGACCAATTGCGTGCTGAGCGTGAACAACTCGGAGGGGTAAGGCATTGGCATAATTCGAGTTTCTACGTATGGGGCGTTCAAACCATACACAGTATCGCAAGTAAGGATGATGGGGCGAAACGTGTGTTCTATGTTAACAAGGTTGTTTTTTAGTAGCCTGTTCTTTGCTGTTAGTCAACCCGGACTAGCGCAATTGCAGCAAACCAAACGGTATGAAATCAGCCTTTCCGATCGGGATACCGAGTATTATGTTGCTTCGGCTAAAACAAACGGAGCACTGATTTACCGCAGCGGTACAACAAGGCGAAACGATTACCTCGATATCATTCACATTGATACGGCTTTTAACGAACGGTGGAAGAAACAACTTGAACTGGACAAAAAGAGCAAACTTGCTCACCAACAGACTTTAGCTAACCATCAATACCTGTTATTTCATCACCGCGAGTTCGCCACGATTAATTTTCAACTCTATGTTATCAACCTGAATGATGGCAGCACCATAAAATATGAAGTTGATAATTACATTCCGTTTATCCCCACCCATTTTGAAGTTACCGCCTGCGGAGTCCTTATTGGAGGATATTATTTAGGTCGTGTTCCGGTTGTGCTCTTCTTCAACTTTGCAACACAAAAAACCACTGTTTTACCTGGCTTGTTTAATGAAACCGGTGAACTCGTTCAAATCAATATCAACAAGGATCAGAGTTTTCACATCCTTATTGATGCAAAAAATTTAGCCCGCCAGAAAACACTTTGGATAAAATACTACCGCCCTGATGGCACCCTGAAACAGAACACAGCCCTTGTGCCCCCAGAGAACTCCAGTTTGCTGTTTGGCAAAGCAATAAAGAATGAAGACGGAAACCTGGTGATTGCAGGCACCTACGGAAACCGGACATCCGAATACTCTTCGGGATTATTTATCGCCACCCTGAATGCCGAAGGCCAGCAAAATCAATACTTGTACCCGTTTACCGACCTGGAAAATTTTTTCAGCTACATGAAGGCTAAAAAGCAAAAAAGAATTAAAGAAAAAATAGAACGAAAAAAAATCCAGGAAAAAAAAATAAAACTTCAATACCGGCTGCTT
>CAYNIH010000348.1:0-1026 GCA_964397115.1 uncultured Roseivirgaceae bacterium
GATTTTGCCCGTTCTTCCAGCAGTTTGCCAAACGAGATAAACGTGATGATTACGGCTGCGGCTTCGTAATACACGTGGGCAGGCAAACCACGAGCGTACCAGAACTCCGGATAAAACGTATTGAACAGACTAAAAAGAAATGCGATGCCGGTGGAGAGTGCCACCAGCGTATCCATGTTGGCCTTGCCGAATCGGGCTTGTTTAAATGCGTGAATGAAGAACGAGCGGCCAAAATAAAAAACAACCGGAGCAGCAAGTATCATAGATAGGTACGTACCGGGTTTCCAGTTCATGAAGAACATGCTGATAATCACCACGGGTACAGAAAGCACGGCCGACCAAATCGTGCGGCTTTTGATTGACTCATCATGCATCCGATCGGCTTCTTCCTTTATCGCTTGCGGATTTTCTTCATCCACCACCAGGTCGTATCCGATGGAACGGACGGCTTGTTGTAAACCGAGCGGAGTAGCCAGGGTGGGGTCAAATTCTACCACAGCCGTTTGGTTGGCATAGTTTACCGAGGCATCCAGCACGCCTTGGGTATTTTTCAGCATCGACTCTACGCTTACTGCGCATGCCGCGCAGGTCATTTCCAATACAGGGAAGGATTGTTTTACAGTTTTTGAGCTATGTTTTTTGAATGGAGAATCTAGTATTAGGCTTGTTGACATAATCTTTGACTCATAACTTTTGCTAACATTTTCTACTTAAGTCTTACTGCTTAAGTCTTTCCCGCCAACCCAACCTAAATGTGTGTTCTTAAAGTTGTCGGGATATTTTAAGCCGTATCCCACAATTCTGTCAAAAGAACTATGTCCGAATAACACCACACCTGCCAGGGTAAGTTCATGGATGATAAGAAAATAACCGGCCAGATAACAAACTATAGCAATGCCCTTGTGATGCAACAGATTATAGGTTACAGCGCCAACTTTTGCGTTGACCAGGTAGCCGAGCATACCCAGATCGGGAGCGAGAAACCACGCCCAGAAAACCCAACCTTCAAACGGCAGGTAGGAATTC
>CAYNIH010000348.1:1036-1686 GCA_964397115.1 uncultured Roseivirgaceae bacterium
GGCCAAACAGGGCGAGTTCTTCCATGCGCAAAATATTTTTCATCATCATTATTTTTTTTGATAAAAGTCTGGCAGATCATGGTCTGTTGTATTTTTATCCAGGAGGTATCGTACTGCCTCCTCCCTTGTTTCGAAGGCTTTGAAGTTTCGTTGCATTAATAAATTGTATCCTTTCAGAATCATCTTTTGAATACTTGTTAAACCAACGATGGCTTGCTTATCAATTAAATGACGGACTTCTGCGGTAACTGCCTCAGCGTGCCGTTTGTACTTTGGAGTAATATAATTATTGAAGAAGCATGATAAAATAAGGAGGGGCTGATTTTCCTTTAGTACAATTTCTCTTGCCTCACTGACTAATGCAATCATTCCGTCCTCTTTCAGGTTGGTATAATCGATAACCAGGATGATTCGGTTATCAACTATCATTTTCGAAACCTTGCCTTCACTATTTTCCATACTTTTTCCACCACCATTGAAATACTATCAATCCCCAGATGCGGGCATGCACATCGCCCGGGAGACGATCGTCGAGTTGATCGATCCCCAGACCGGGGTCGAGCCCCCGGACGGCGCGGCTGGGGAGGTCGTCGTCACGGCGCTCAACCCCGTCTACCCGCTCGTCCGCTTTGGGACCTGCGACATGTCCG
>CAYNIH010000349.1:0-1663 GCA_964397115.1 uncultured Roseivirgaceae bacterium
ACAAGCAGGCTTTGGTAAATTACGGATGTACGCATGGTTTAATAAGATTAAGTGTGAAGTGAGTTTACAAAAAAAATATATCGGGTTGCCTTTATCCGAGCGCTTAGTATCGCGGAGTGGTATGGCTGAGGGTTCGCCAAGAAGGAAGGGAAAATTTCATTGTCAATTTGATTATTGACTGTTGTTATTGACCAATAAATATGGAGCCATCCGTTTCAGGTAAAATATAGGCAGGGGTTTATTGGCTTTGTGCATGTCAATCAGCCGGTAATATTTTCTTAGTGTGTAGGGGTTTAACGAAAGGTACGAAATACCCAATGAAGCACTGCTGATGAGTATTCCCGTTGTTCCTGCCAGCATTAGACCAAGCCCGGCATAATTTGTTGGATCGTAAGAAGCTGTAGAGGAGCTGTTCAGGTCACTTGCAAGCAAGAGTCCCCCGCCAACCATAACGGCTGTTGATCCGCCTAATACAATATACATGGTCTTTTGATTTCTGATGTGTCTGATTCGTTTTTTTTCTACAAAGAGGTGGGTAAGCGCCCGGGTGGTGTCGTCAAAGGCGGCCATTTGGATTTTTTCAATTTTTGAAAGTTTTGCTTCAGTTTTTTTCACTTGTGCATTAGCCATATCCGTTAGCGTGCAGGTCAGGATTATCAGCAAAGCGACTACATTTTTCATAGGAATAAATGTTTATGCTATTTTTCCGAAATAACTTTAATTAAAACCTGAGTCTTACGCCCAGCATCAGTTGAGTGAGCACTTCTAAATAATAAGCGTCATGGGGTTTCTTTTCTTTGTAAGGTCCGAATGCTTTCAGGTCAATGGCAAGGTTGCGTTGTTTTCCTGCCAGGGTGGTCTGGAAGCGATAGCCGAGGTTGAAAGAGCCCAGCCAGTAGCGCGACTTTTCCACCATGCTTTCTTCGGGTGTTTGCCTGCGGTATTGCCAGGCCGGGCCTAAACCAAAATATATGCTCCGGTTTTTGTCAAAGGGATTTTGAAAGGAAAACACCGGGGTCAAGTCAACCGTATGAGTCATAAACGTTTCGGGTCCTGAAATGCGGGCATAGTAAAACGTATAGGAAGTGCTGACAGACAGGTAATCGCCCAGGTTTATGCCGGCTCCGGCTGAAAGGGCCGGGCCGACAAATACCAGTTCGGCATCCGTACCCAGGCGCAGGGCAGCTTCGAAAAAGAATTTTTTATCCTGCCCGCAGGCCTGCGAGATAGCCACAACAACCAGTAAACTATATATACTTCTCATACCTTTTGCCGCTTATTCAACCACCCGAAAGGTAAAGCTGCCTTTTTGTTCGTAGTAAACATTGATTGGGGCTGGATTTTCTATTGATTCGGCTTTACAATGCTCTTTGAATAGCTCAAAATTTGTAACCCCTTCATTTACAACAAAGTAGAATGCCTCATAGACTGGAATTTTCTTTCTACCATTAGGCGTTATTCCTAAATCAATTATAGGTTTGAGATCAATTTGCTCACTAGGCATTCCATGTAGGTAATGTTTTCCATAGCATGTTTCTCGAACAGGCCTAACTTAACTTTTACAGGACGTGTCATATCCACAGTACTTGGATCGTTCATATTTCGAATTTTTACCCAATTGTTTTTGAATTTAACGATCACCTGCGCTTTCTTACGGAAACCC
>CAYNIH010000350.1:0-1644 GCA_964397115.1 uncultured Roseivirgaceae bacterium
GGAAAAGTGGTACTTCGAAAAGCTGACTTGGACTTACGACATCCAGAATAACCAAGCCGTGCTGGTGGCTTCCGACACGATAAAGGGATTTAACCGCATTGCCAATTACAACTTTTCGGCTGGTTTAAATACCCGGATATATGGCACCTATTTTTTTAAGCGGGGCAATGTTAAAGCCATCCGTCATGTAATGAATCCAACGGTGTCGTTCAGTTACGTGCCCGATTTCACCAAAAACATCAATTACTTTCAAGCCATTAACGAAAACGGAAAAATCAGGTACCAATCGCGGCACCAGGGTTTTCTGTATGGAGGTTCCATTACCGGCAAAAGCGGCTCCATTGGGTTTGGCCTCAGCAATACCGTAGAGATGAAAGTAAAGTCGCCAACAGATTCGGTTGCCCGGAAGGTGAACCTGCTCAACAACTTATCGATCAACACATCCTACAACCTGGTGGCCGACTCGTTTAAACTTGCTCCTTTCAGCCTTGCTGCCAACACCAATATTCTTGATAACCTGATTAACGTGAACGTAAATGCTGCGCTCGACCCATACAGCATCGTTTCGCAGGTGGATGAGAACGGCAAGAAAACCGAGCGCAGAATTGATGAGTATGCATGGAAGGGAGGCAGCCTTGGGCGCATCACCTCGGGCACCATTGCCTTAAGCTCTAACTTGAACCCAAAGGGAAGGAAAAAAGACCAGGAAACCCGGGAGAAAATAGCCAACTCGGATCTACCCGAACAGGAAAAGCAATACTACCTGAACAACCCCGATACCTATATCGACTTTGAAATTCCCTGGAGCCTGCGCCTGAACTACAGCCTGCAATACTCGCATCCGCTAAACAGTTCCATCCAAATAACCCAGGCGCTGCAATTCTCGGGCGAACTTTCTCTCTCCGAAAAATGGAAAGCGGTGTTCAACTCCGGATATGACTTTGAAAACAAAACGTTAACGATGACCAACATCGGTATTTCACGCGACCTTCACTGCTGGACGCTGATGTTTGACTGGGTACCCTTTGGCCCCTATACATCGTATAATTTCCGGATCAATGTAAAAGCCTCTATCCTTTCTGATTTAAAACTGGAACGAAGGCAGCCCTTCTACATAAACCGGTAGCTACCCGCTATTTAAGCCAGTTCTCCACCTCTTCCAACGTTGGATTTTTTACATCCTCCAACTTCATTTTTTTTCGCATACCACAAACATCGTTAAAGAGCTTGGAGGCTTTCATGGATTTTAACTGATCAACCGACTGAATGCCGAGTTTTTGAATAACAGGAAAGAGCTCCTTTCGGATGCCAAGTTGTTCCGCTTCCTTTTCGCTGAATGCCGATGCCGGTTTTTCCGGTTTCATTTGCGGGAAGAAAAGCACATCCTGAATAGAAGGCTGGTTGGTCATGATCATGCACAGGCGGTCGATGCCCACACCGAGGCCGGCCGTTGGCGGCATGCCGAACTCCAGGGCACGGAGAAAATCCTCATCCAGCGTCATGGCTTCCTCATCACCGCGTTTGCCTAACTCCAGTTGCTCTTCGAAACGTCTTCGTTGATCGATGGGATCGTTAAGTTCTGAGAAGGCATTGCAGATCTCTTTACCATTGCAAATGGCTTCAAAGCGTTCTACCAATCCGGGT
>CAYNIH010000351.1:0-1599 GCA_964397115.1 uncultured Roseivirgaceae bacterium
CAAACTGAACCGGGCAAAAAATCATACCGATTATATGCAGGCGCTTGAGCATTTTTCATCACCGGCTCAGAATTTTGTGTTCGCTTCTGTTTCCGGTGATATTGCCATGCGCATTCAGGGTAAATTTCCGGCCCGTAAAAAGTATGAAGGAAAGTTTGTACTAGATGGCAGCAAATCGGTGCAGGCACCTCAGGCATATATCCCTTTCGCGCATAATGTAATGGACAAAAATCCGGAGCGTGGGTTTGTCAGTTCGGCAAACCAGTACCCGGCCGATGCCACTTACCCTTATTACATTACCGCGGTGAGTTATGAAGCCTACCGAAACCGAAGGATCAACAACCTGCTTCGTCAGGCCGATGCGATTACCGTTACCGACATGATGCGGCTGCAACAGGATACTTACAGCATAAAAGCAGAAGAACTCCTCCCGCTACTGCTGAACCGATTGGCTGATACCCTGCGTTCGGAAGATGAGCGGAAAGCTTTTCACACCTTAAAAGAATGGGATTACTGTTACACTAAAGATGCGCAAGCCCCCGCGTATTTTGAAAACTGGTGGCGCAATTTGTTTGCCTCCATTTGGGATGAAATGCGCAACGATTCCCTGGCGCTTTCATTACCTACCGCGTGGAATACGATCTCCCTGATAAAAACGAAATCCGATTTTGAATTTTTTGATGATCGGTCAACCCCGGAAAAGGAAACACTCACCCAACTGGTCATTCAGGCATTTAAAAAAAGTGTTGCAGATGTGGCGACTTGGCAAAAAGAAAATCGGAAAACAGCCCGGTGGGCCGACTACAAAGACACGTATGTAGAGCACCTGGCCCGGCTGGAAGCGTTAAGCTATCGCGTTGAACATGGCGGCCATGGCGATGCCGTGAATGCCTCTTCGCGCAGGCATGGGCCTTCGTGGCGCATGATTGTAAGCCTTGAACCGGACGGGCCCAAGGCGTTTGCCGTTTATCCCGGTGGGCAATCCGGCAACCCGGGAAGTGCCCACTACAATTCCATGCTTGGCCGGTGGGCTGACGGTAGTTATTTTAAGTTGTTGTTTTTGCGTGAGGCCGATCAGCCTCAGAACAAGGTGTTATTTTCTACCACACTCAAACCTCGGTAATATGAAGTTCATTGTTCAACTGCTTGTAATTGGGTTGCTTGGCTGGCTGTTTACTTTATTTCTTCCGTGGTGGGGCATTGCCGTAGCAGGTTTTATCGGAGGGTACCTGGTAAAAGCGAAGGCAAATTTTTTAGCGGGGTTTATCGCTATTGCCTTGCTGTGGGCTTTGCACGCATGGATAATTGACATGAATGCGGCAGCACCGTTAACTGAAAAGGTCGCTGTGCTGCTCATGGTGAAGAGCAAACCGGCATTTTTTGCTGTGACTTCCGTAATTGGCGGGCTGGTTGGAGGTATGGCGGCTCTGTCGGGTGCCCTGCTTCGCCCTGAAAGAAAGCGGAGGGTTACCGTAAACGTGCGGTAGGATGCAATCTCAGAATAAAAAAGCCTTTTCAACGAATTGAAAAGGCTGGAGAAAATAGGTCGGGGTGAGAAGATTCGAACTTCCGACCCCCACGTCCCTAACGTGGTGCGCT
>CAYNIH010000352.1:0-1554 GCA_964397115.1 uncultured Roseivirgaceae bacterium
TTTCCGCATCCTGCCCAACCCACACTACCAGGTAAGCCCTGAAACCTACAAGGAGTACCACGAATTTATGTCGGGCATGGAAGTAACGCTCAACGACATGCACAAAAAAGTAAATACCATTTACCGCATGCGCCAGCAGCTGGAAGAAATTATTAACGATATGGGTGAAGACCAAAAATATGCCGCACTCAAAAAAGAAGGCGAACTGCTGGCAAAGAAAATGAAAGCGTGGGATGAAGACATGGTACAGCGCAAATCGAAGGCATACGATGATGTTGAAAACTATTCCAATAAGTTTACGGCCAACTTTATGTTCCTCATTAACCAGACGGAAAGCGAAATACCCGTGGTAACCCAACCATCGCGTGACCGCCATGCCGAGTTAATGAAAGAGTGGACCCTGCTGGATGCCCGTGCCAAAGAGATAACCGAAAAGGACGTGCCCGCCTATACTAAAAAGTTGTGGGAAGCCGGCATGGGTGCCGTGCGGACGCCTGGCAATTAACCGGTTACAAATTTCACCAATCGGGCAAACCTTTTCCGGCCTGCGGTGTTGTTTAGTATATGGAAAAATCAGCCCGCACAACACGGAAAACTTCACAGAAAACTTCCGATGAAAGCATAAAAAAGGCGTACATCAATTACCTGCTCACCAACGGAAAGCGGCCCCCATCGGTATTTAAATTCTGCCTTGACAACGGTTTTACAGAATCATCGTTTTACCAGGTGGCCGGCTCATTTGATGCCTTAGAGGGTACAATCTGGACCGGCTTCCTCGAAAAAACAACAGCCGCACTCTTGGCCGACAAGGAATACCGATCGTTCAAAACGAGGGAGCGAATCCTTACTTTTTATTTTGCCCTGCTCGAAGAACTGAAAGCCAACCGCAGTTTTGTTCTGCTTACGCTTGAAGGCCGGCAACGTACCGAACCGGTACCCATGGCGTTAAAATCATTCAAAAATGCATACGAACAGTTTATCGAAAACCTGCTCAAGGAAGGAAAGGTCTCTGGTGAAATAGCAAGCCGTCCGTACCTTGATAAAAGTTACCCCCAACTTTTTTGGCTGCACATGGCCTTCATCTTGTTTTACTGGATTAAGGATTCATCACCCGGATTTGATCAAACGGATGCAGCGGTTGAAAAATCCGTTAACCTGGCATTCGACTTAATCGGGAAAGGGGCCGTAGATTCGGCCATTGACTTTGCCAAGTTCATTTACCAATCGGTGAAATAGGACAGGCAATGAAGGAGCATAAAAAAATGCCGGTAACCCGGGTTGAACGTGCTGGCAAATTTTTAACCACCGGGGCTAAAATAGGCACCAACTACCTTAAACACTTTGGTCGCAGAATCATCAATCCCGATGTAAGCCGCGAATTACTACACCAGGACAACGCACGCGATATTTACAATTCGCTCAGTGAACTGAAAGGCAGCGCATTAAAAGTAGCCCAGATGCTCAGCATGGATAAAAACCTGCTGCCGCAAGCCTACCAGCAAAAATTTGCCATGGCGCAGTACAGCGCCCCTCCGCTTTCCTATCCGCTGGTTG
>CAYNIH010000353.1:0-1552 GCA_964397115.1 uncultured Roseivirgaceae bacterium
GTTGATATTTTTTTTGCGCAGGTTTAAAAATCCTGATATTTTTTTTGCGCAGGTCGTTATTCATCACGGCTTTCCAGCTTGCGGCTGCTTGCCAATTCATCCAGCGGACTTTTTATCCGGTCCAGCGCAAACCGGCTTACGTGGGCATATAATTCGGTTGTCTTGGGCGATTGGTGCCCCAACAATACCTGAATGTATCGCGTTGAGGTGCCCGCCTCCAGCAGGTGCGTGGCAAACGAATGCCGCAACATGTGTAACCGCACCCGCTTGCGAATGCCGGCTTTTTCTACGGCCGCTTTTAATAACTGCCGTAAACTCGAGGCACTATATTTCTCACCGCCCACGCCTTCAAATAACCAAAAGCCGGGTTTGTATTTTTTTAAATACTCATCTAAAAGAGGTGTTAGATAGTTTGCAAATACACTTTGCCTGTCTTTACGTCCTTTTCCGCCCCGTATCAGCACCATGCCCCGGTTTACGTCTACATCGCCTACCTGTAAATTCAGCAGTTCACTTCTTCGCAGCCCCGAAGAATAAATGAGCATGAGCATAAGTCGGTGTTTTAAATTACTGGTAGCCTCGAAAATTTTTAATACTTCTTCCTGGCTCAATACTGCCGGCAGCCGGTATTCGCGCAAAGGCCGTTCCAGGTGGTAGACCTTGCGCTCCTGGCCAAGTACCTTTTCATAATAAAATTTAATGGAGTTAATCGCCTGGTTTTGGGTGCTTTTGCTTAATTTTTTTTTATCAACCAGGTACAGCAGGTAGTTCCTTATTTCTTCTTCACCCAAATCCATGGGATCGGAATCATAAAAGAATTGCATAAACTCTTTAAAGTGTTGCGAATAAGTACGCAGGGTGTTCGCGCTATACCCTCTTAGTTTCAGTTTTTTTTTCAGTTGCTCAAGCGCCTGGCATTGTTGTTCTGTAAGTGGCCTTGCAGCCGATGTTTTCCTGCCTTTATTAACTACCAGTAATTCAGCGCTTCTGTTGTTTTCGTCAAGGCCGGTTTTGTCCACCCATACCGCACCGCGAAAAGCATCAATTATCGTTGTCACTATTCCGGGCGATTCCGGCACGTACCAACTCTTCAGCGTTCGGCTAAACGTTGCACCGGCAATTTTACGCACCCGGGCAATCAACGCCTCATCGTAATTAAAAGGAATTAAAATGCATTCCTTATCACGGTGCATTACCCGCTTTAACTGAATGCTTTTTTGAAGAGTAGTCATGCAGGTTCAACGTCAATAGGCGCGATCAACACTTCCAGACCCATAAATTTTTTTGGTGGCATTTTTCGTGTTGCCCTTGTGTTTTACCGATCCGCTACCCACCACGGTAGCTTCAATGGTATCGGTAACGTTTAACTCGGCAACCCCTGAACCGCTCACCTTTATTTTAGCCTTTTCCAGCGGACAATTGAACGCGTTAATGCTTCCGCTGCCGCTTACCACGGCATCCATCGAGGTAGCATAACCTTTTATCGCCATCTTTCCCGAGCCGCTTACTTCGGCTTTCACCACATCGCCTTTAATGTCCAGGTCCATGCCCC
>CAYNIH010000354.1:0-1547 GCA_964397115.1 uncultured Roseivirgaceae bacterium
GAGGTCAAGCCGATCTCGGCAATTGCGCAGGCGCGTTCGTTGGCGATGGCGGCCGTATCCTTTAATTTTTTTTCGCTCACCTTTCGGGCAGAGTAGGCGGTATCATCGCTTTCGCGAATTTCCACTCCGCAGAGGTTCTGCAGGAACTCCGAGCATTGCCGGATGGCCATCGGGTGCGATTCAATAACCCGGATATCCCTTAGTGTGACTCCAGGCAAGGTTAACAAATGCAGGTGAACAGGCAAGTACAGTTCGCCAACAATGCGGAAATGATGCTGCTGCAACAGAAAGTAATTCGGCAAAATGCTGCCGGCAATGGAGTTTTCTATCGCCATCATGGCATAGTCGGCCTGGTTCTGGTTCAACGCGCAGCACTCCTCTTGAAAGGTAAGGCACTCTACCGTTTCGATGGCATTACCGAAATAGGTCATGGCGGCCACTTCATGAAAACTGGTGGCAATCCCCTGGATGGCAACTCGTATTTTTTTGCTTTTGATCATCTCCACTCTTTTATGTTTTTATCCCTGGTCTCCTCCGCCCAATGGCGTCAGAGGGTAATAAAACAAGAAGTCCCGGAGGGTATCCGGGACTTCTTGCGTTTTGTTTTTTATCGCTTTATCAACAATAAATTACTTCTCGCTCAATCCCGGGCCGGGGTCGAAAAAAGAAATAATAAAAGTAAAACCACTTATTGCTGAACATAGCTGTTTCAAATCATGCCCTAAGAAAGATGATTTTATTTTGCCGTGCAATGGCAGATTAAACTTTTTTTAAATCAACTATCCCTTCGGGAGTTTGTTCCCCTGCGTAAGTCGAGCTACCTTTAACCTAAAATAAGCCTGATTACCATGAAAAAAACGTTTGCACTCCTGCTTGCTGTCGGCCTGGCCTCGTGCATTAAAAATAAAGATAACCAAACCGGTGAGGCAGCCGCGGACGACCCCAACAAGGTATTATACAACCAGGTAATGGATATTCACGATGAGGTGATGCCCCGGATGGAAGACATTGTGCTCCTTAAGCGCGAACTGAAAGAACAGCTTGAAAAAAGCAGCGACCTGATTCCGGAAAAGAGAAAAGAGATGGAGCAAAAAATAATTCAGCTTGATTCGGCCGGCAAGGCCATGATGGACTGGATGAACGATTTCCAGCCGGAAGAATATACCGGGGAAGAACTGCGCGACTACCTTGAATCAGAAAAGGAACGGGTAACAAAAGTAAAGGAACTGATGCTGGAGGCCATTCAAAAAGCAAAAGAGAATTGACCATTAGCGGATGCTGCAGCCGGGCGGGCGTTGCTCAAAAACTTCAATCGGTTTACCCGCCAACACCTTTTCGATGGCTTCCCTGAGATAGGCTTCGCGGACATCCGCAGCCGATTGGGGGCTGTCATCAATGGCACCCCGGTAAACCACGTTAAATTTCAGCCCTGTGCTTTGTAACACGAAACACTCTGGGGTTTTACGCGCACTAAATGTTTTTAATTCAACTTGATCTTTATCCAATAAGTAAGGCACGGTTATTCTTTGCTGAACCAGGTAATTCTT
>CAYNIH010000355.1:0-1547 GCA_964397115.1 uncultured Roseivirgaceae bacterium
CTTTGCAGTCTGGTAGGCTTGCCGGTTAACTTGGTTTTGTGACGCTTCGCTTAATAAGCGAAAGGCTTCCGCTTCGTTTGCAAACCCTGCCCAACGCCAGTAGCGGTCGGCCGGTGACAACTTCATTCCTTCGGCAAAGCGTGCAGCCTGCCGTACTTTATTGCCCAGAAAATTATTGCGGGATTGCGGTAAGATTTTCCAGACGAATGCCAGCCAGGCCGCCAGATTTTCCTTCCATGTTTTGTGAATGACTTTGTAGTGGGCAGCATGCTTATTGTATCCCCCCAGCAATTCATCGGCTCCATCGCCCGAAAGGGCCACCGTGGCATGTTTACGGGTTTCCTTACTCAATATATAAACATTAATGGCCGATGAGTCGGCAAATGGTTCGTCTATGTAATCCAGTATGGAATGGAGGTGTTCGTACAAATCGTTATTGGTGAGCGAAAAAACGGTGTGATCGGTTTTAAAGTGGTTAGCTACAAGTTGGGCGTAGTGGGTCTCGTCAAAGAACGGTTCATCGGTAAAGCCAATCGAAAATGTGTGCAAATCGGGCTTATGCCTTTTGGCCAACCCGGTGATCACCGATGAATCGATACCTCCGCTCAGGAAACACCCCAGGGGAACATCGGCTATCAGCCTGCGTTGTACGGAGGCTTCTAAGAGGCTTTTAAATTTTTCTTTTGCCGATTCGTAGGAAAAAGAATGATATGGCGCATGGGGGATAGCGTAATACCGGTCAACAATGAGTTGCCGGTTGGTGATTTTGATGAAATGTCCCGGAAGAAGTTTTTTAACGGAGGTAAAAATGGTATCAGGTGCCGGAATGTAATTGAGCTGCAGGTAGGTATAGAGTGAGTTGTAATTAATACTTTTTTCTATGCCATATTGAAGCATGGCCTTCATCTCAGACGCAAAGATGAACTTGTCTTCATCATACAGGTAGAGGAGGGGCTTTACCCCGTACCGATCGCGGGCCAGCAGGAAGGATTGTTCCTGTTTGTCGTAAATGCAAAGGGCAAAAAATCCGTTAAGTTTATTTAAGGCATTCTCTTTTTCGCGGATGAGTAAATTAAGAAGCACTTCCGTGTCGGAAGTTGACCGGAAGTTTACGCCCTGCTTTACCAACTCCGATCGCAGATCAGGATAATTAAAAATTTCTCCGTTGTAAATGAGGGCATAGCGGTTGGTTACATCCCACATGGGTTGGTTGGCTGCCGCGCTGGTATCAATAATGGAAAGCCTGCGGTGGCCTAATCCCACAAACTGGTCGTGGTAGATGTCCTGAAAATCAGGACCGCGTTTTTCCAGTAAACGGGTGGCATTGGCCAGGTGAATCATATTCATTTTGCCAACCAGGTTAAAGGCAAAAATTCCGGTTATGCCGCACATGTTGTTATAAGTGAATTTTTCTGTTGAATAACAATGATGATAATTTCATTCCCATCATCATGCACACCCAGGCCAGCAGCGCTACAAATTCCCAGTATGCTCCGCCCACGTTAGGCAACTTTCCCTGTACGCGGGGCAGGTAGCTCATAAAGAAG
>CAYNIH010000356.1:0-1518 GCA_964397115.1 uncultured Roseivirgaceae bacterium
GCGATAGCAGGTTGTGGGCGCGGCTTTGATTCCGAAGGCCTTATTGGCTGTGGTACAACCTGAATGGTAACCCATGGAATCAGTCGGTTACCTAAAACGGAATCCATCCCGTACAATTTCAGTATGTCTTGAGCATGCCGGAAACGGCCGCCCTTGTTACGGTAATTAATGAGTTGTTTTGCCAGTCGCTCCGTAAATCCTAAAGCGCGTAACTGATCATAACTGGCTGTGTTTGGATCAAAATAAAAAAGCGCAGGGGGCTCCTGATGACTTTCATTTCGTTCCGTTTCCACTGCCTTCCAATTCGCCAGCAGGCTGTCGAGTTTTGATTGTTCAGCGTTACCCATTACCTCGGAGTCTAACAGCCTTCTATAAACCGGTTCGGAAAAAATAAAAATCACCAGTAAGGGCAATAGGAGCAGAAACGCATTTACCTGAGCGCGTGTGAAGCCAAAAAAATTACCGATTTGCCTGCGCAACCCCATGCTGTTGACCAAGCCAAATTAAAACAAAAAACGAAGGGTACAAGATTGGCATTCGGGATGTAATTATCTTTTCTTACTTTCGGCTCATTCAGAGCGCAGCAGTGGCTTGGAAAAACGAACGACAGCAGTATTTCGTAAACCTGATTAACGAGCATCAGGGCCTTATTCACAAGGTCTGCATGATGTACACCAACGACCGCGAGTCACGCAGCGATCTTTTTCAGGAAATCATACTTCAGCTATGGAAATCGTTCCACACGTTCAGGGGCGATGCCAAAATTACCACCTGGATGTACCGCATTGCCTTAAACACGGCCATCTCCGGGCTGCGCAAACAAGGCCGTAAAATTCAGACACAGGATTTGAATGATCAGCACCTGAATATTTCGGAAAGGGCGGCCGATATACCGGAAGAGAACTTTGAAAAACTTCACTGGGCCATCCACAAGCTTTCGGAAATCGAACGGGCCATGATTATGATGGCGCTCGATGAAGTGCCTTACGATGAAATAGCCGAAACAATGGGCATTACCCAAAACAACGTGCGGGTGCGCATGAACCGCATCCGTGAAAAACTTCGTAAACTAATGAACCGCTAACGCCATGGAAGAACTTGATGACCTTAAATCCATCTGGAGACAGCAGGCTCCTGACTTTGACAAAAAGAATACCGAAGAAATTACCCGGATGCTTCAGGGGCGAAGCACTTCCATCGTGTCGAAACTTAGGCGCAGTGTCTGGTTTGAACTGGCCTTCACTGTATTTTGTGGCATTGCCCTGGCTGCCTATGGGTTGTATGCAAAAAGTGGTCAACTCGCCTGGATGGTGCTTACGTTGTCGGTAATCTTTGCCATCTACATTACTTATTATGTAAAAAAACTCAAGCTCCTTAACCGGTATGCGCCCGACCAGGGCAACCTGAAAACCAACCTCGAAAACCTGGTTCAGGGATTGAGTGCCTACCTCTCTTTTTATAAACGGAGCTATACCCTGCTTTACCCCGTATTTTTTTGCATCGGGTTGCTGTTTGGCG